>NZ_JANPCM010000027.1:0-10529 GCF_031430955.1 Ferruginibacter sp. | reverse complement strand
GTGCCTATACGGTGGCCGCTTATGTTTAGTACATCATCAACTCTTCCTGTAATTCTGTAAAAACCATTTTCATCTTTTAACGCACCATCACCGGTAAAATATAAATTGGGGTAAGTGGCAAAATAATTGGTGCGGCATCTTTCATGATCGCCGTAAGTTGTTCTTAAAATTGCAGGCCACGGAGCTTTAATACAAAGGTTACCTTTTATCATTCCGTTCTCATCTTTCTGCGTAACCTCATTTCCCTGCTCATCAACTAAAATAGGTTGCACACCCGGCATAGGTAATGTTGCCCATCCGGGTTTTGCGGGTGTGATACCTGCAAGATTAGAAATTAAAGTACCACCAGTTTCTGTTTGCCACCAGGTATCAACAATAGGGCATTTTTTCTTACCAATATTTTCATCATACCAATGCCAGGCTTCTTCGTTAATAGGTTCGCCAACGGTGCCCAATATTTTTAAGGACGATAAATCTTTTCCTTTTAACGGCTCCAAACCATAACTCATTAAACTGCGTATAGCCGTAGGTGCGGTGTATAAAATATTTACTTTGTGTTTATCCACCACATCCCACAATCTTCCTGCATCAGGAAAAGTGGGAATGCCTTCAAACATCATTGAAGTAGCACCGGCACTTAAAGGCCCGTACACAATATAACTGTGGCCGGTTATCCAGCCAATATCTGCCGTGCAAAAAAATACATCCCCGGGTTGGTATTGAAACACATTTACAAAAGTGTAGTTCGTCCACACCATATAGCCTGCACTGCTGTGTACCACCCCTTTTGGTTTGCCGGTACTGCCAGAGGTGTACAGAATAAATAAAGGATCTTCAGCATCCATAAATTGCGGAGGAAAAGTAACTACGCCGTCTTTTTCAATCTGCGTTTCCGCATATTCCATTTCATCTTCCCACCAAACATCTCTTCCTTTTATCATGGATACCGGAGTTCTTGTACGGGTATAAACAATTACACGTTTAATAGTTTTGTTACCAATCAACGCATCATCAATTACACTTTTTAGGGGAATATCTTTTCCGCCACGGTAAGCACCATCGCAGGTAATAATAAATTCAGCTTTTGCATCTTCTAACCTGTCTGCAATACTTTGTGCACTAAAACCGCCAAAAATTACAGAATGAATTGCACCAATTCTTGCACAGCCTAACATAGCATACGCCAGCTCCGGCACCATCCCCATATAAATACAAACACGGTCGCCCTTTTTTACGCCATTGTTAATCAGCATTTGCGCCACCTGGCAAACCCTTTTATGTAAACGGGCATAAGTAACCACTCTTACTCTTTCTTCGGGGTTATTTGGTTCCCAGATTATTGCAGGTTTGTCGGCCATTGTTGGTAAATGGCGGTCAATACAGTTTTCGGTAATATTAAGTTTGCCACCTTTAAACCATTCTATTTTTGGTTCGGTAAAATTCCACTCTACAACTTTATCATATTTCTTCTTCCATAAAAAATTATCAGCTACAGCACCCCAAAAACCTTCGGGATCTTCTACACTTTTTTTGTAATCGTTTTTATATTGCTCAAAAGATTTTATTTGATAAGGATATGGCATAGCAATGGTTTAATTAAGGAAACAATTTAAAACTTTTAGCTGATAAAAAATTATACTCTTACTGGCAAGGTTGTTTTGCAGATGATCTTGAATCATTTTTTTCTATAGTTTATACAAGACTGAGGTAATCTGTGGTGTGATTGTTTGTAATATATTTAATTAAGTAAAACTCATTTACTTTATCAAAAATTATATACCAGGTAGTATGATGGTTACGCTTATATTTACAGAAATAAATTCCGTGCTTTTTATTTTTGCAAATTTTGTGTTTTTGGTTTGGAATAGTATAGATGAAGTTTTCAATATCGGTAACATAATCTATAGCAGTCTGCTTAAAACCAAAATATTCAGCTATAAATAATACGTCAATTAAATCATTTAGTTGATAAGCAAGCTCAGGTGCTAATCTTACTTTTTCCATAAATCATTGATGTGGGCTTTTACAATTTTAAAGCCCTCTTTAACAGGGATTCCTTTTTCAAATTCCTGCATAAACTTACTCTTTTCCACCACTCCCATTTGCTCTAATACAGGCATTATGGTTTCCCGGTGTTTTTTAACATTGATGGTTACAAATGTAATTTCGCCTTTGGCATTTTTTTCTGTTACTACTCCAGGTATACGTGGCATAATTTATTTATTTAAAAGCTTGTTTGCAAATTACTACTTTTTGGTTACATGCTTTTATCAGGGCATCATAAAATTTAAGGTGCCCAAAAATTAATTTTTAGCGATATTTTATCAAAACAACATTACAGGATAGTGGAATTTAAAAACAATGTATCTTCCCACCCAATTGTTTATTATATGATAAATGAAAATTCTACTAAAGGCATAGGAAAAGTTATTTTTTCTTCATCGCTGGGTACATTAATTGAGTGGTACGATTTTTACATTTTTGGTATGCTGGCCAAAACTATTTCAACACAATTTTTTCCTGATGGCAATGAAACTGCGGCCTTACTGAGTACACTCGCCATTTTTGCTGCTGGTTTTTTAGTACGGCCTTTTGGTGCCTTGGTATTTGGCAGGCTGGGAGATTTGATTGGCCGCAAATATACTTTCTTACTCACACTGGTTTTAATGGGAGGCTCTACATTTTTAATTGGCCTGGTGCCGGCGTATAAAACCATTGGTATTGCAGCACCACTATTGGTTTTATTATTAAGATTAATACAAGGTTTGGCATTGGGTGGCGAGTATGGTGGCGCCGCAACCTATGTGGCCGAACATGCCCCTGCACACCGCCGTGGATATTTTACCGCATGGATACAAACCACTGCAACCTTAGGTTTGTTTGTTGCACTAGGTGTTATTATGGCGGTAAAAAATAACATGAGCGATGCCGACTTTAATAAAGAATGGGGTGGCTGGCGTTATCCTTTCTGGATTTCTATTTTGCTGGTAGGCGTTTCTATTTATATAAGATTAAAGATGAACGAAAGCCCGGTGTTTGCAAAATTAAAAGCTGAGAAAAAAACTTCCACCAATCCTTTAAAAGAAAGTTTTGGAAAGCGAGCAAATTTTAAAATGGTATTACTGGCTTTGTTTGGTGCAGTAATGGGGCAGGGCGTAATTTGGTACACCGGACAATTTTATGCTCAATCATTTTTAGAGAATACAGTGAAGATTGAATTTATGCAAAACAGGGAAATTTTATTATGGGCAATAGGATTGGCAACGCCTTTCTTTTTATTTTTTGGATGGTTGAGTGATAAGATAGGAAGGAAATGGATAATGCTTACCGGCATGTTGTTGGGTGTAGTTTTTTACAGGCCAATATTTGGGGAGCTTCTTAAAAGTGCTGATGCGAAGGAGTGGATAAAAGATAAAGCGATTATTAACGATGGGGCATACAATAAAGGGTCTAAAACAGATACAATTTTTGATTTAAAAGGTGTAAGATTAATAACTCATAAAGAAAATGTATGGAAGTATAAAGAATCAAGATTCATAGAAAGAAGATCGGATACATTTATTATGGCCAAAGATGAATGGACAATTTATCCTCCGCTGAGTGCCCTAACTGATTCAATGGATATTAATAATAAATCAAATTTTATAGAAAGTGAAGATACCAAACCTAATTACTTTGATAAAATCCTTTCCGCCCCACTCAAATGGAAATTCATCCTCCTGATTTGGTTAATGATAATCTTTGTAACCATGGTGTATGGCCCGATAGCAGCTTTTTTAGTAGAATTATTTCCCACTAAAATAAGATACACTTCCATGAGTTTGCCTTATCATATTGGTAATGGTGTATTTGGCGGATTGGTACCATTTATTGCAACATTATTAACGGCAACTTTTACTGAAGATCCATTGGTGGGATTATGGTATCCTATTGGCGTAGCCGCTTTGTGTTTTGTAATTGGGGCTTTGTACTTAAATAATAAAATTGATAAAACCATTGATGATTAAACCAAACCTGTAAGATTTTTAAAACCTTACAGGTTTAACACTAAAATATTTTTATGAATAAACTAAAAAAAATAATGGGTTTTGTATGGATGATAATTGCACCCGTAGTAATTTATTTTTTAATTATGGGAGCAGTGCATAATATTGGCAATGGCACAAAAGATATTAATAAACCTATTCCGTGGGTCATCATTATCATCATATTTACACCTATTGCAATTGGGTTAATGATTTTTGGTTATTATGCTTTAAAAGGTGAGTATGATAAATTGCCGGAGAGCTCGGAGGAATTAATTTAATAGCCCCGTGGCTTCAGCCCGGAGACAAAGTTTATATTTTTTAGGCTTTAGCCAAATAATCTTTTTTAATCCCCGACCAATGCACAGCATCCTGCGGAAAGGCAGGGGCAATTAAAAATTACCATCAGAAAAATTTGAAAAATATTTACTTCTTTAACAAACCTCCTGTAACAAAAATGAAGTCACTGCGTTTTAAAAAAATTATGCGGCGCACTTTATTCTGCAGTTTTGCCTTACTTGCTGTTTGGCTTTTATTAGCACAATGTTTTATTATGCGTAACCGCTGGAGCGATAATAAAGCTTATGCTGTTTTTAAAACCAAAGATGTTCCGTTAAAAATATTTGATACCGTAATTAACCAGCGCCATTTACATTATGCTGTTTGCGGCAACGATACTTTACCCACTTTAGTTTTTATACACGGCAGCCCCGGAAGCTGGATGAATTACATGAAGTTTATGTGGGATGCAGACATGCGTAAAAAATTTCGCATTGTAGCAATAGACAGGCCGGGCTTTGGCTACAGCGATTTTGGTAAAGCCCTGCACTTGCAGGAGCAATGCAAAATTATTATGCCGGTTATTGAAAAATTAAAAAATGAGCAACCTTTATTTTTAGTGGGCCATAGTTTAGGCGGACCAATTGTTGCAAAACTGGCAGCCGATAATGCTGCTCTTTTTAATACTGTAATAATTATTGCAGGCGCTTTGGATATTAACCAGGAGGCAAAAGAAACCTGGCGAAAAATAATGAATGTAAAACCATTTTACTGGACATTGCCCGGTGCCTTTGGTCCAAGTAATACAGAACTGCTCTATCTTAAAAAAGATTTATTGCCTTTGCAAAACGACTTTAAAAATATTACCTGCAAGGTTTTATTTATTCATGGTGATAAAGATACCTGGGTGCCGATAGAAAATATTGCTTTCGGAAAAAAGATGATGATCAATGCAATATCAATTGTTGCAGATACAATGCATGGAGCCGATCATCAAATACCCTGGAAAAGAATGGATGAATTGAAAAGTATTTTGCTGAATTTATATTAAACAGGCATTGAATTTATCCGATTAAAAAAATGTCAGGTTGAGCTTGTCGAAACCGGTGCAATAGCCAAACCCCCTTCGACAAGCTCAGGCTGACAGTATGGTTTCTTTGTCTTATTGGTATTATATGATTTATTGTAAAAACATTTTTACTTCCCCATCGCTTTATAAATCGCTTCATGAATTTTTGGCCGAACATTCATATTGAGTAATTTTTTATTTACATCGCCGCCTTCGGGATTAACACGATTGCTTAAAAAAATAAAGATGAGTTTATTAGCTGGGTCGGCCCACACACAAGTGCCCGTATAACCGGTGTGGCCAAAGGTTTGCGGCGATGCAGATAAGCAAGGATAAGGTTCGGGCCTGGTGGTATTATCTTTTTCAGGTTTATCAAAACCATAACCCCGGCGGCTAGTTTTGCTGTGGTAGGCTGTGAAAAGTTGAACAGTTTCTTTACGCAAATAATTTTTGCCGTTAAATGTTCCGCCATTCAACAGCATTTGCATTATCACTGCTAAATCGTAAGCATTGCTGAATAAACCTGCATGGCCCGACACACCACCAAACATTGCAGCGCCAGGGTCATGCACATCGCCACGTAATAATTGCAGGCGAAAACTTTTTTCCTGTTCGGTGGGTATTATTCTGTTTAAAGTAAAACGATTTCTTGGTTTAAAACCTGATGTGGTTAAACCCAATGGCGTATAAAATTCTTTTTGTGCATATTCATTCAATGGCATGCCGCTAACAGCTTCTACTATCTTACCTAAAAAAATAAAATCATTGTCGCTGTAAATATATTTTCCTGTTTCGCCTAAGTTGCTTTGTAAAATGCGCTGGTATAAGGTATCCCTCCAGTCGTTACGCATAAATAAATTTTCTGCCACACGAATGTTAAATGAATCGTTTTGTTTTGCTGCATAAAATTTTGCAAGAGGTACACCGGTGGAGTCAATAGTTTCTTTGTAAAAGGGAATATATGATACCAAGCCTGCCTGGTGCAGTAAAATATTTTCTATCAATAAATTTTCTTTGTTGCTGCCTTTTACCCAGGGAAGATAATCAACTAACTTTTTTTTTAGATCAATTTTTCCTTCGTCGTACAACTTCATTATGCTGATAGTAGTGGCACAAATTTTTGTAACCGAAGCCATATCGTAAATGGATTCTAATTGTACCGGCTCTGCTTTATCGTAAGTATAATTGCCGTAAGCTTTATGGTAAGCAATTTTGCCATTTTTAACCACCAGTACTACGCCACCGGGGGTAGCTTTTTTTTCTATGGCATCACCAACAATCGAATCAATAACATTTAGTTTAACCGGGTCAAGGCCTGCTTCGTCGGAGTTTGTCCGGGGCAAAAAAAAACCTCCAGAAACTATGCCGCTTCCATATTTATAGTCATCGCAAACCGTAACGGGTAGTTTTCCTTTAGCAGTAATTTTTCCCTGTAACAGATCTATCGCAGTATTTTGAACAACAGCATCATCTTCGTAACAGGCAATAATATTTTTTGCACCACACCAATTTTTTATGGCATAAGGATTACCAAAAACAAAAGTTACCGCTGTAGTTTGCTGATGCAATTGAGTTACCAGATCAACTGCAGATTTTGAAATGCCAAAATTATTTGCCGGTACACGGCTATAACTATGAATGCCAATAATTACTTTTTTATACCGCTTTTTTATTAACGCCACGGTACTTAAAATTCTTCCGGCATCCTGGTTATAATTAAAATAAAAAACATCGGCTTTATAATCGTTACGCATCCGTTTTGCAAAAGCATTATCGGTGCTGGTACCAATACTTACATACACCACATCTTTTGCAATGGGTTTTACAGGTACAACTAAAGGAAAAAATACATCATCTGTTTTTTGTAAAACAGTCAATGCGTTTTCGGCAACCAATTTTCGCATTGCCGGTACTTTGCTGTTTAAATCATTGGTAAGATTATCGGTATTTATTGGAGTAAGTTTTGTTAATCCATATTGATATTTTGCCAGTAATACTTTTTTACAATGCATTTCAATATCGGCCCAGGTTAATTTATTATTTTTTATAGCTTCTTTAATTTTTGCAATTGCCAAAGGCACATCGCCTGGTAAACACAGCATATCATTACCGGCAATTAATGATTCTACGGATGCAGCACCATCGGGAAAATATTTTTTAACCCCTTGCATTTCTAAAGCATCAGTAAAAGTTAATCCCTGAAAGGCCAATTGGTTTCTCAACAGTTCAGTAACATTATTTTTAGAAATGGAAGTAGGTTTGTTAGCCGTGTTATCAATGGCGGGTATAGATAAATGCGCTACCATAGCACTGCCAATACCAGCGTTAAAAATTTCCCGGAAGGGATACAACTCTAATGAATCCAGTTGCGCCATCGTTTTATTTATCACCGGTAAATCATAATGAGAATCTACTGCTACATCACCATGACCTGGAAAATGTTTGGCACAAGCCATCACACCATTATCCTGCATGCCTTTCATATATTGAATGCCAAACAGCGCCACTTTATATTTGTCTTCGCCAAAACTCCTGTCGTTAATTACAGGATTGTCAGGGTTATTATTTATATCAACAACCGGGGCATAATTCACCTGAAGGCCTACACGCTTGCATTGTTCTGCTACAATTTTTCCATACTCATACACAATGTTTGCATCCTGCATGGCACCCAGCATCATTTGCCTGGGCAGCGGCAGCACACTGTCAATCATTCGCATGCCCACACCCCATTCTGCATCAATACACATCAGTACCGGCGTTTTTGCCTGCGCCTGTAATGCATTAATAATATTGGCCTGCTTAACCGGGCTGCCCTGAAAAACACAAATGCCACCCACATTATATTGTTTAATTAGATCTGATACCTGTTTATCATAAAATATTGCCGTTTTTGTTGTAGCATTATAGGCTGATAAACGCACCACCATTAATTGTGCAATGCGTTCATCATCCGATAAAGTTTTGTAAACACTGTCGGCCCAAATTTGTGCCGGGCTATTTTGACTGAAAGATTTTGCTGATATAAAAAAAAGGGTTGCTATTAAGAAATGCTTCATAATCCTTTAAAAAATTTTATAGTGAAAAGTATATGTTATTTTTGAAGTTCTAAATTACAGGATTTTGCCCGATATCATTCAATTATTACCCGATAACATTGCCAATCAAATAGCAGCTGGTGAAGTAATTCAGCGGCCTGCCAGTGCTGTAAAAGAACTGTTGGAAAACGCCGTAGATGCAGGGGCCGATGAAATTAAATTGCTTATTAATGATGCAGGAAAATCATTAATACAGGTTATTGATAATGGCAAAGGTATGAGCGAAACTGATGCCCGTATGGCTTTTGAGCGGCACGCCACTTCTAAAATCAGTAATATAGAAGATTTGTTCCGCATAAAAACAATGGGTTTTCGTGGAGAAGCTTTGGCAAGTATTGCAGCCGTGGCGCAAGTAGAATTAAAAACAAAACGCCACGAAGATGAGACCGGTGTTTATCTTGAAATAGAAAACAGCATTGTAAAAAAACAAGAACCTGTTGCTGCACCCATTGGTACCAGCATTGCCATGAAAAATCTTTTCTTTAATGTACCGGCACGAAGAAATTTTTTAAAAAGCAACCCTGCTGAGTTAAGGCATATTGTTGATGAATTTATAAGAGTGTCGATGGCTTTTCCTGAAGTTTTCTTTTCGCTTACCAGTAATGGTCAACAGGTTTTTCATTTAGAGAAGGGTACATTAAAACAACGCATTGTTCAAATTCTTGGTAATAATTACAGTGCCAAATTAGTAAGCGTACAGGAGCAAACTGATTACATGAATATTTTTGGCTTTGTAGGTAAACCCGAAACTGCAAAAAAAACAAGAGGCGATCAGTATTTTTTTGTGAACAGCCGTTTTATAAAAAGTGCTTACCTCAATCATGCAGTGATGAATGCTTTTGATGCGATGATTGCAAAAGATAGTTTTCCGATGTATGGTTTATTTATCGATCTGGATCCATCGCAATTAGATATTAATGTACACCCCACCAAACAGGAAATAAAATTTGAAGATGAAAAGATTGTATATGCTTTTGTGCAGAGTGCGGTAAAACATGCGCTGGCACAATTCAGTATTACACCTACTTTAGATTTTGACCTGGATATTTCTATTCAGCAATCAGATGCGGTAAGCAAACCATTTACCGCTGAAAAAAAATCTACTGCAGCATCATCTTCTTTATACAGCACATTTACAAAAAAAAATCAGTCGCATTTTATTGAAAGTAAAAGTGAGTTAAAGCATTGGAAAAGTTTTTATGAACCAGAAAAAAAGTTGCCAGATGATAGTTGGCAGTTGACAGGTGGCGAAATAATTGCGGCGCAACCAAGCTTACATGCTATAAACAATCAACTATCAACTGACAACTTAACACAGTTGCACAACAGTTACATTGTTGTACAAACTAACAAAGGATATTTTTTAATTCATCAGCAAAATGCTCATGAACGTATTTTATACGAACAGTTTGTTACAGCTGTGGATGGTAAACCCATTGCTGCACAACGAAGTTTATTTCCTGCTACTTTGGAACTTTCTGTTACAGATGCTGTATTATTAAACGAGTTGCTGCCCGATTTAAATCATTTAGGTTATTTATTAGAACCCTTTGGCAATAATACTTTTGTTATACAAGGCTCACCAGCAGATGTAACTGATGGCAATGAAAAAGTAGCAGTAGAAAAAATGCTGGAGCAATACAAACATTTCAGCAACGATTTAAAATACAGTAAAAGAGAAAAATTATTGCGTTCAATGGCATTGCAGCAATCTATTAAAGCAGGAACTTCTTTAACAGATAAAGAAATAAAAGTGCTGGTGCAAAATTTATTTGATTGCGATACGCCTAATATTACACCCAACGGTAAGCCAACTTATTTAGAATTTAAAAAAGAAGAGCTGGATAAAATGTTTGGGAGGTAAAACCCCCTCCGCCCCCTCCCGATAAAAATCGGGATAAATTACGGGGGAACGTGGTCTCGGCTATTTTATAAACCTTTTCAAAAATAGGAGAGTATTTTATTTATCAATAGAAACTGTTGTATTGATAGGCTCAGACTTTTTTTCTTCTTGTAAAAAAAATAATAGCTTGCTCAGCATTTCTCCGTATTGTGCAG
>NZ_JANPCM010000026.1:0-6380 GCF_031430955.1 Ferruginibacter sp. | reverse complement strand
TGTGGATGGAAGATTATCCCGGTTTTGGAAAAAGCACCGGTGAAAGAACAGAAAAAAAAATGTACCAGCAGGCATTAGTTATTCAAAAAATGGCATTGAGTAAATATGGGAAAGACAGTATTATTTTGTATGGCAAATCTTTTGGTACCGGCATTGCAGCTTATGTTGCATCACAAACTAATTGCAAACAATTAATTTTAGAAACGCCATACTACAGCATTCCTGATTTGTTTGGCTGTTACGCATTTATTTATCCAACAGAAAGAATGTCAACTTATAAAATTCCTGCTTACAAATATTTACAGGATGTTACATGCCCTATTACTATTTTTCATGGCACCGATGATGGCGTTATACCATACCGATGTGCAGCAAAATTAAAAACTGTTTTAAAACCTGCTGATGAATTTATTACTGTTGAAGAGGGTACGCATCATAATTTGGCAACATTTAATTTGTATAAAACAAAACTGGACAGCCTTTTAAATCTCAGATAGTGCAGTTTGCTTTTTGGTGATTGCTAATTTATATTTTACTCCTACTTTTAATGCATAATTTTCTTTGCCGTGGCTAATCGGAAAATTAAAGCAAACGGGGTAACTGTATGCTGCAACAATTTCCTGTATTACTTCATATACTGTTTTGCCAAATGGCCTGTCGGTATCTTTTATATCGGTAAAGCCGCCAATAATTAAGCCTGCCAGATTATCTAATTTTCCGCTGCGTTTTAATTGGTACATCATTCTGTCGATGCTGTAAATCTGCTCACCAATATCTTCTATAAATAAAATTTTATTTTTTGTGTTAATGTCAGATGATGTGCCGGTTAAATGCGCTAACAAACTAAGGTTGCCACCTACTAATTCGCCAATTGCTGTTCCGTTTTTATTGAATGGATGGGGCGATAATTTATAAGTTGCTTTTTTACCAGCCAATGCTTTTTGTAAAGATTGTATAAATTCATTTTCGCCTTCGTTAAATGCAGCGGCCATGGATGCATGTAAGCTGGCAATTTTTACATTAGTGTAAATGTGTGAATGCAAAACAGTAATGTCACTGAAGCCAATA
The DNA here is from genome assembly GCF_031430955.1 of Ferruginibacter sp. Classification (GTDB taxonomy): domain Bacteria; phylum Bacteroidota; class Bacteroidia; order Chitinophagales; family Chitinophagaceae; genus Ferruginibacter. The sequence continues at coordinate 5,312 of NZ_JANPCM010000026.1, read as the reverse complement.
ATCCACTTAGGCTTCTTTTTAAATTTTGTAAAATCAAGCTTATCAATAATTCTACCCACGCCATAGCCGCCACGGCCACATAAAATAGCATTAATATTTACATCATCCAGCATGGCTTGTAATTCATCTCTACGTTCTTCATCGGTGCTGCTAAAATAATTTGTTGAGTTACTGCCTAATGTTTTGCCCACCATTACCTGGTAACCCCATCGTTGCAAAGTATCAATACAGGTTTGTGCTTTTGCTGCAGCCATAAAACCTGCAGGGCAGGTAATGCCAATGGTGTCGCCTTTTTTTAAATAAGGAGGAATTTTTATCATAAACCTTTAATGATTTGTTTTAATTCTTTTGTAATAATTACATTTTTAAAGCCTTTTCTCTTTAAAGCGTTACGAAGTTTTAAATCACCCGTCCATAAAAGTAAATCAAGTGCCATGGAAAATGCTATAAAAATAGTATCATCAATATCTATGCTGGCAGTAAAATTTTCAGCCTCTATTATATTTTTATTTGACAAATCTTCATCAGGTAAAACAAATAAACAGTCGAGTAAAACAGATAGGTTATTCTGAAATAGCTCAAGGCTCTTTTTCATCTTTCTGCAAATTCCATCTTGGTTTTTTATAATTTCTTTTAAAGCAAAATGAGGAGTGGCAAAATCTAAATGGGAGTAAGGGGTAGTGATTATTTTGAAGAGTTCGCTTTTAGATTCTAAGCAAGCACTAATTATTATATTGCTATCAACAAGTATTGTCATTTCAGACTAAGCCCTCTTTTTTTCTTCAATTTGTCCCAGGCTTCTCTATTAATTTTTCTTGAAATTTCATTAATTGTTTTTTGAGAGATTTTTTTTGGAACACCTCCATTGTTTTCTAAAAACTGAATATATTCTTTGATCCTTTTAATACCACTCGTGCCTATTCTTTTAGGTACCCTAACAGTAACATAGTCTTTATCAATTATTTCGCTTGCCATAGCTTTATGTTTTATCAAATATACAAAATACTTTAGATTTCTTTTAGCGTTACAGCCTTAGTATTTATAGAAAGCTGGTGCTTTATGCCACACTTCAACGCAAAATTATTTTTCTGATGGCCCACAGGAAAATCAAAGCAAACAGGGTAATTGTATTGCTTTACTTTTTCTAAAACAATGTCAAACAAATTTTTTCCAAATTCTTCTTCGGGTGTGTCTGCAGGTTTTACTTTAAAGCCGCCAATAATTAATGCTTTAAGTTTATTTAATTTGCCGCTGCGTTTTAAATTCCAGAACATGCGGTCGATACTGTATAAATATTCGCCGGTATCTTCTACAAATAAAATTTTACCATCCGTATTAATATCACTTTTACTGCCGGCAAGTGTTTCTAAAGTTTTTAAATTACCACCAATTAAAATACCTTCTGCAATGCCTGTTTTGTTTTTTTCGTTTGGCGTTGCTGAGTAAATCATTTTTTCTCCACTCAGGCATTTTTGTATTGATTCAATGGTTTCAATTTGCACCGGTTCTGCTTTGCTCCAGTCTGCAGGAAAACTGTTGCACATTTTAGAATGTATAGATGCAATGCCAAAATTTTTATTAAGATGAGAGTGCATTACGGTAATATCACTAAAACCAATAATCCATTTTGGATGTGCAGTAAATTTTTTAAAATCCAGTGCATCAATAATTCTTATGGCACCATAGCCACCTCTTGCACACATAATAGCTTTTATTTTTTTATCATCCAGCATTTGCTGAAAATCCTGCAGCCTTTCTTCATCGGTTCCGCCAAACGTAAAATCCTTTTTACCTACTGTGCCGCCAATCTTAATTTCAAACCCCCATTCTTTTATTTTGTTTACGGCAGGTTGTATGTCTTCTAAAATAATAAAACCGGCAGGGCAGGTAATGCCAATAATATCTCCTTTTTTTAAGTAAGGCGGTATTTTAAGGGGAATATCAGGTTCGTTAAATGTTTTTAAATTTTCTCTCGAACTAAGTATAGCACCTGCAGGCAGGATTGAAGAGAGGAAATGTTTTCGATTCATTATTAAAATAAGTTTGAAAATTTGATTTAAATAATTTACAACTCAAACCCCATTCCTCCCTTTAAAGCCTTCTGGTATTTACGCAGATCAAATTTGTGGTAATAAGGTGCTTTATGCGCTACTCCTTTTTTAGTTTCTTCTAATTTTTTTAAAATGCCGGTACCAAAAATTTTACGCTGAAAATTTCTACGGTCTAAGTTTCTGTCTAAAATGGTTTCGTATAATTTTTGTAATTCGGGCATAGTAAATTTTTCGGGCAGCAGGTTGTAACCAATAGGATGGTAATTTAATTGTGCCCGTAAATTTTCTAAAGCTTTTTGCAAAATATCATTGTGGTCTAAAATTAATTCAGGTATAGTGTGAATATTAAACCATTCGCAGGCAGCAGAAAAAACATCTGCAACAGGTTTTACTTTTGTAAAATCAACCAAAGCCCAATAGCCAACAGAAATAAAACGCTCAAACATCCAGGAATCTTTTATGGAAACTCCGGTAGTTTTTAAAAATTGGGTATTAATTTTTTTTGTAGAACGATCAGGAGTACTAAATACATGAAACTGCTGTAAAAAAATATCATCCAGCCCGGTACGCTGTTTTAAAATGCGTTTTGCTGCTTCATCCATATGCTCTTCTTTTTCAATAAAGCCTCCGGGCAAAGCCCATTGTCCTGCATATTTTGCATTCAACAGCAATACTTTAAGTTCATTTTCATGAAAACCAAAAATGATACAGTCCACAGAAATATTGCGAAGGTATTTTTGGTGCCCATTTAAAAAATGGTCAGCTATTTCTCCTTTAAAACCCATAAGTAAAAGTAAAGTTCTGCCAGCAGAGTAAAAATAAATTTTTATAAACGACAAAAAATATTTATCATTGTGTCATAATAACACAATGATAAATTAAAACTTGCACAATGAAAAAAATATCTTTCTCACTCATCTGCTTTTTAAGTGGAATTTTAGTCTTCGCTCAAAGTAAAAATGCAAAAGAAATTGTACAGCAACTAACGCTGGAAGAAAAAGTAAATCTTGTTGTTGGTATGGGAATGAATTTGCCCGGAATGAATATGAGCAGCGGAACAGGTGTAGGCCAAATTACCGATGGTGTACCCGGTGCTGCCGGAACCACTTATTCTATTGGCCGCCTTAATTTACCTAATACTATTGTGTCTGATGGGCCTGCTGGCTTACGCATTGACCCAACAAGAAAAGACGATAAAAATACTTACTATGCCACGGCATGGCCGGTAGCCACTTTACTGGCAAGCACCTGGGATACTAAATTGATACAGCAGGTTGGAGCAGCAATGGGTAATGAAGTAAAAGAATATGGTATTGATGTTATTTTAGGCCCGGGCATGAACATTCACCGCAACCCTTTGGGCGGGAGAAATTTTGAATATTATTCTGAAGACCCTTTGGTTACAGGAAAGATGGCTGCCTCAATTGTAAACGGTATACAAAGTAATGGCGTAGGTGTTTCCATAAAACATTTTGCATTAAATAATGAAGAGAGAAACAGAAACACTGTTAATGTAATAGCAGGGGAAAGAGCCATCAGGGAAATTTATTTAAAAGGTTTTGAAATTGCAGTTAAAGAATCTAATCCCTGGACGGTAATGAGTTCATACAATTATGTTAATGGTACTTATACTTCAGAATCTTATGATTTATTAACAACCATTTTGCGCAAAGAATGGGGCTTTAAAGGATTGGTAATGACAGATTGGTTTGGTGGCAAAGATGCCGTAGCGCAAATGAAAGCCGGCAATGATTTACTGATGCCCGGTACTGCAAATCAGAAAAAAGCAATAACCGAAGCACTGAGCAATGGCTCATTAGATATAAAAATAGTAGATGCCAATGCAGAGCGTATTGTGAATTATATTTTAGGTACGCACACTTATAAAAAAGATGCCTTTAGCAATAAACCGGATTTAAAAGCTCATGCAATGATTGCCAGAACTGCAGCAGCTGATGGTATGATTTTATTGCAAAATAAAAGCATGGCTTTGCCCATTGCTAAAGCAACAAAAAAAATTACGGCTTTTGGTAATACTTCTTATGATTTTATAAGTGGTGGTACCGGCAGTGGTGATGTAAATGAAGAATATACCATTTCGCTGGTGCATGGATTAACCAATGCCGGTTATACCGTAGATGGGGATGTAAAAAATATTTATTCCTCTTACCTGGATGATTATAAAGCCAGGCATCCAAAAAAATCATTCTTTGAAGAATTTATGAACCCCACACCGTATGCTCCGGAATTTGTGGCAGATAATAAATTAATTAATAGCAAGGCAGCAGCATCCGATATAGCTATTATTACTATTGGAAGAAATGCCGGCGAAGGCGCTGACAGAAAAGTGGAAAACGATTTTAATTTAAAACAATCAGAAATTGATTTGATAAATAATGTGAGCAATGCTTTTCATGCAAAAAATAAAAAAGTAATTGTAATAATTAATGCAGGCGGTGTAATTGAAACAGCAAGCTGGAAAGATAAAGTGGATGCTGTATTACTTGCATGGCAGCCTGGCCTGGAAGCCGGCAATGCAGTGGCCGATATTTTAAGTGGCAAAGTAAACCCAAGTGGCAAATTAGCCACCACATTTCCTGTAAAGTATGAAGATGATATTACCGGTAAAAATTTTCCCGGTATTGAATTTCCAGAAAAAGCCACTACCGGAATGTTAGGTATGAAAGCCATTCCTGCAGAAGTAACTTACGAAGAAGGTGTATATGTTGGCTACCGTTATTACAATACATTTAACGTAAAACCGGCTTATGCTTTTGGGTATGGTTTAAGCTATACAAATTTTGAATACAGTAATTTTAAATTAAATGCAGCATCATTTAATGGAAAAATTATTGCCACTGTTGAGGTAAAAAATGCAGGCAATGTTGCCGGTAAAGAAGTGGTGCAATTGTATATAACTGCGCCATCAAAAAAATTACAAAAACCTGCAATGGAATTAAAAGCCTTTGACAAAACTAATTTGCTGCAGCCTGGGCAAAAGCAAACGCTGCAATTTGAAATTGCTGCAAAAGATTTAGCTTCTTTTGATACCGAACGTACCAGTTGGGTTACCGATGCAGGAACTTATATTGTAAAAGTTGGATCATCATCAGATAAAATTATTAAAACAGTTTCTTTTACTGTGCCCAAAGAAATTGTAGTGGAAAAATGCAATAAAGTTTTGGTGCCGCAGGTACAAATAAATGAATTGAAAAAATAATTGCTTATTATGAAGATGTTTGAGTTATTTATTTTGACTTG
>NZ_JANPCM010000025.1:0-6572 GCF_031430955.1 Ferruginibacter sp. | reverse complement strand
AGGTTTAGGCGAAGCGGTAAGAGATCAGCAACTTAACAAAAGTTTTATTGCACAGGTAGTTGGTGTTGATAATACTCCACTGCCCTTTGCCAACATCAGTATTAAAAGCGAAAACTTTGGTACTTATGCTGATGTTAATGGAAACTTCAGGTTAGTGGCGGCAGATTCTTTGTTAACAGTGGAGATAAAATCAGCAGGTTATCAAACCAAATTATACACATTACAAAGTAATGTGCAGCAAAATAAAATTGTACTGGCCGAAGATAATCTGGCATTTAAAGAAAAAACAGTGGTGGGTTATGGAATAGAAACAAAGGGCAGGTTATCAAGAAGGGCAACACTTTTAAAAGATTCTGTTGTTAATGTAGAGCCTGCCGATGGCTGGGATAATTACAATACTTACGTTAATAATAATATTGAAATACCTGATGATATTTTGAAAAACAATATTCACGGGCAGGTAGAAATTTCTTTTGAGGTAAGGCCTAACGGCAGCATTACAAATATTAAAGTTGATAAATCGCTTTGCGATAATTGCGATGAAGCTGCAAAACGACTTATTGAACAAGGCCCGCAATGGAAAACTAAAACTGGTAAAAGAGGTAAAGGAAAAGTAACGGTACAGTTTTAAATTTTAATAAAGTATCAATCTGGTCAGACGGGATGTAAGACCATGCTGATACTTTTACTTTCTAAAAAATAATGTATGAAAAAAATACTGCCAATATTTATTGCGTTTGTTCTATTTACAGTTGCAGCAGCCGCACAGGTAAAAATGCCTGCATCATCGCCAACACAAACAGTTAAGCAGGATTTTGGTATGGGCACTATTGAAATTATTTACAGCAGGCCCAATACAAAAGGCCGTAAAGTTTATGGCGATCTTGTACCTTATAATAAATTGTGGCGCACCGGTGCTAATGCTGCAACAAAAATAACTTTTACTGATGCTGTTGAAGCAGGTGGTAAAAAAATTGATACCGGCACTTATGTTTTATACACGATACCCGGATTTGATATGTGGGAAATAATTTTGAACAAAGGTGTATCTAACTGGGGAATTGATGGCTATAAAGAAGGACAGGATGTTATTCGTTTTAAAACAGTGCCACAAAAAATGCGAACAAACTATGAAACATTTACCATGGAGTTTGCAAACATTAAACCTGAAAGTTGCGACCTGCAGATTATGTGGGAGAAAACGGCAGTAACTATTCCTATTACTTCAAATATTAAAGACCGTTTAAAAGCACAAATTGATAAAGCAATGCTGACAGATAAAAAACCTTACTGGCAGGCTGCACAATTTTATAAAGAGTATGATGATAATTTAAATAAAGCATTAGACAATTGTACTAAAGCAATTGAAGAAGATAAAAAAGCCTATTGGATTTATCTATACAAAGCAAAAATTCAACAGGAAATGGGTGATAAAGCCGGCGCAAAAATCAGCGCACAAAAATCTTTAGAGCTGGCTAAAGAAGCCAACAATGAGGATTATGTAAAAATGAATGAGCAGTTGTTGAAGAAGTTGAGATAAAACTCGAAAGAAATTATTTTAAATGCACTGCATTATTGCGGTGCTTTTTCTTTTACTAATGGTTGCAATAACATACTGAAGAAAATTACCAGCAAAGCGCCGATAACATTCAGCCATAAAAAAGAAATGATATCCATGCGGTAAATTATAATCACCAGCAATTCAGAAATAATAGCAGCACAAAAAACCGCATTCCCCTTTACAAATTTTAGCCAGAAGGCCACTAAAAAAACACCGAGTATTACGCCGTAAAATAAAGAGCCGATAATATTTACAGCTTCAATTAAACTGTTACCAATATTATAGGCAAACATGCTTATGATAATTGAAAAAATGCCCCAGGCCAAAGTGTACCATTGCGAAATTTTATAATCGTCAACATCAGTATCTTTTTTTGTAAAGAATTTTTTATGAAAATCAATTACAGTACATGCAGCCAGGGAATTTAGCGCTGCAGCAATACTGCCCCATGCCGCTAAAAAAATAATCGCAAAAATTAATCCTATTAAACCCACGGGCAAATTTTCTTTTACAAACCATAAAAAAATAAAGTTGGTGTCTTTGGTATCATCATTTTTCATCGCTCTCTTCATAACACCGGCATAAGTTTTTCTTAAAGCATTGGCCTCAGTTTTATCAGGCATTGCAAAAGCCGTATTATATTGCGCCTCCAGCATATTTAACGAATCTTTCTTAATGGTTTGTTTTGCCTGTTCCTGCGTTACTTTATCAAAATACACTGGCCCTTTAGTATACTGATAAAAAGAAAAAATTAAAATACCTATCAGCAAAATAAAAAATTGCATGGGTACTTTTACTAGGCCATTTATCAATAATCCTTTCCTGCTTTCTTTAATATTTTTTGCTGTTAAATATCTGCCTACCTGGCTATGATCGGTACCAAAATAACTGAGTGCTAAAAAAAATCCACCAATTAAACCACTCCATATATTGTATTTGTCTTTCCAGTCGAAGCCCTTATCTGTAAAGCCCGTGGTAATAATATTCATCTTGCCGTTTTGTCCGCCAACTTTTAATGCATCGGCAAAGTTGACCGCCTCCGGCAATAATTTTACAGCAAGGTATCCTGTTAAAAATAATGCTACAAAAACTATGATCATTTGCAGCTTTTGCGTATGTGCAACAGCTTTTGCGCCACCACTCATGGTATAAATGATCAGCAAGCCCCCCATTACCAAGTTGGTGTAATAAATATTCCAGCCCATTAAAGAACTTAACACCAGCGACGGTGCAAATATGCTAACGCCGGTGCTTAGCCCACGGGATAATAAAAATAATGCAGAGGTAAAAGTTCTTGTTTTAACATCAAACCGGTTCTCTAAAAATTCGTAAGCAGTATAAACTTTTAATTTACTGAATACAGGTACAAAAAAAATACTGATGACGATCATGGCCAATGGCAACCCAAAATAATACTGCACAAAACGCATTCCATCGCTGTACGCCTGACCAGGCCCGGTTAAAAAAGTTACAGCGCTTGCCTGCGTGCCCATAATGCTTAATAAAACTAAATACCAGGGAAGACTGCGGTTGCTTAAAAAATAACCTTCTAAATTTTTTGTTGTACGGCTTTTATAAATGCCATAAATAATTATGGAAGTAAGTGTAGTAATTAATATCGTCCAGTCAATGGTACTCATGCCCACAATCCACCAGCTGGCGGAGCTTTAAAGAGTATAATAATTTTATGTTCTCTTCTCTTATTCAAAGTAATTAATTAAAATACCGGGTAATTAAATAAAATATGATTATTTGCACAATTAAAAATAACAGTACACCTATGTACCATTTATTCCAATATGATTTTTCGTTTTGCATTTTTTTGTAACAAGCATTTGAATTTCTATCTACATCGTTGTGTCACTCACTTTTACGGAATACCTTTATTGAGCTTTAATTATGTTTTGCACAAGCACCTGTCGTTCCTACGGAACGGCGTTTAATCAACAACCTTATTTTCTACCCACCTTAAGCTCCTACGGAGCTAATAAAAAATAAACTACAGCAAATTATAAGTCGCTATTATCTCCTCTTCTGGGGGCGGAGGGGGTTACTTTATATATTTCACCCTCTTATTCGCAATTAGATTTGCAAACAACCGGTATGCACCGGGTACACCTGCAGGCAATTCTCTAAAGAAAACCAACCCTGTGTACACAAATCTTCCCTTACCATAATTAGCAATTATTAAACTTCCCTCCTGCTCTTTTTCGCCGGGATCTTTCATGCTCAATATTTTTTTATATGCCGTATCGGTATTTTCTGCGTTATAAATACTGCGTTCCTGTATCCATCCATCAAAATCTTTCGGTGTTATTTTATTGGGATAGTTTAATGCTTTATGATCGGGAATTAAAAAATTCACTTTAGCTTCTTCATCAGTAATTCTGTTGCGGCTGATGGTAAAAGGATAAGGCGCAATTTTACTTTTTACACTGCTGATGAAATTATTGGTATTGTATTGCGTAAATAAAACGCCGCCTTCTTTTACATATTGCATTAGAGCATCGTACACATTGGCCATCCACTCATTGGTGTTGTAGGCCCTTACACCAGTAACAATCACATCAAACTGGCGCAAATTATTTGGTGTAATATCACTTTCTTTTAGTGTTACTACTTTGTATCCCATTTGTTCCAATGCTTCAGGAATTTTATCTCCTGCACCGGGGATGTAGCCGGCGTAATTACCTTCAGTTTTTAAATCGAGGTTAATTATTTTTACTGGGTCCACATAATTGTAAACAATATCAGGTATGTGATCGTAATTAATCTTTCGCTGTCCAAACAATTGTTTTTGCAAAATATTTTTTACAGCAAAAATTCCATTGACTGTTAAAGCATCATTCTCATTCAATCCCGAGTTTGAAACTGGCACTGTAAAAACTTTCTTTTCGCCTTTTACAAAACTTGATAAATCATTAACTGCTGTTACATCAATATCATTTTTGTTGTAGATTAACTTTATACTATCAATAATTATCTTATTTGCCTGAACAACAAAATTTATGCTTTTAGTTTGATTTTTTACAGCACTATTTAAAAGTACTAACGAAGGCGAGCTGCCAATAAAAGCCGGCGTAATAATATTTACAGGTTCATACAATTCTCCTTTCACCGGATCGGTATATTTGTACACCAAAGGTTTAGTAAATACAAATTCTTTCCCTTCAATCATCATACTAAAATTCACACTTAACGGATCGTTTTCTGCTTTGCCAATTTTAAGCTGGTCATCTACATTAAAACTTCCTTTTTCTTTTTGATTTTCCAGCCAGTAAGGCTGCGTTAATTTTGTATCAGGTTGTATAAACCATGTATAATTTTTTACAGCATTGGTATTTTTTTTCAGCTGATCAAAAATTAAATAGGTGGTATCTATCTGTGCATCTGCATTTATAATGTTTGCACCACTTCTGTTATTTACATTAAGTGTAACTTTTAAACTGTCACCCTGTACAGCATATTGAGTGTTGGCAACTGCTTCCATAAATAACCCACTGCAGTTTTCAATTATTTTTTTTATCTCCGGTAACTTTTGTTCTTTCCAAAAGTTGTCAGAAACTTTATCAACAGTGTTATAAAGTTTAACCAAATCAGCAACTGATTTCTCAGGGTGTTCGGATGAATAGTTTGAGATAATTTTTTCAATATCGTTTTTAATAATCCCTGCAAATATATCCGGTACATGATCTGTTGCTGTTCTTTTCCAATCTAAATAAATCCCATCCATCAAATCATTTTTAGGTGCTTCTCCTTTTATGGTTTTAAAATATTCCAAAATACTTCCCCTTTGGCCCGGCACACCAAAGCCCTGGCTCTTGTGCATACTTCGACTGGTGGCAGCAATCTCTCCATAACTTTTACCCAGTATTGCATTGTAATCGCCGCAATCTAATTTTAACTGATCTTCCCGCTGTGTATTATTGCCGCCAAAATTAAAAGTATTCCAAAGCAAACGTTTAGCCTGCCACACACTCACATATTTTAATTGTTCAGGAAATTTTGTTGCATCAGCTGCTGCATCAAATGCTTCTTCGGCCAATATTGCCGATGCAGTGTGGTGCCCGTGCCCCCCTTCGCCTGTTGTTGGAAACCTTGATATAATAACATCAGGTTTAAATTTGCGTATCACCCAAACTACATCACTTAAAATTTTATCGTGCCCCCATATGCGTAAGGCTTCTTCGGGGCTTTTGCTAAAACCAAAATCGAATGCACGGCTAAAAAATTGTTCGGCGCCATCTACTCTTCTTGCGGCCAATAATTCCTGTGTTCTTATCAAACCCAAATCAACACCCTGCTCATCGCCAATTAAATTTTGTCCGCCATCGCCTCTGGTTAAACTTAAATAACCGGTGCGGTATAATTTTTCATTGGCCATGTAAGCAAGCAGTCTTGTGTTTTCATCATCAGGATGTGCGGCGATGTATAAAACCGAGCCGAGCACATTCAGTTTTTTTAATTGTAATAATATTTCGGAAGAAGTGTATGACTTGGGTGTTTGTGCTTTTGCTTCGCAAAAGAGCGCTACAAAGAGTAAAAATAAAATTTGCTTACGCAATTTGGGTTTGCCACAGAGTCACAGAAACACAGAAGATATGAATTTGATATAATTTACTTTTACCAGCTGATATTTTTTTTGTCTCATTATTTGTATTATTTCTGTGTTTCTGTGCCTCTGTGGCAATTTATGTTTGTTGCAAAAGCAACATTTAAAATATAACTCGTTTTATTTGAAGTTTTGCCCCTGCAAAGTTTAGTATCAATCCTACTTTACAACCAGATACTTTTAAATAATTTATAGTTTGTGCTAAATCTTCGGCTGCAATACCACCCTGCTTTGCTTTAATCTCTACAATCACGTTATTAAAAACAACAAAATCAGCAAAGAATTTATGTTTTAAAATTGCTTTCTTATAAAGTACTTCATATTCTTCTTCACGTTTATAAAAGTGATCATTTTCAGATAACTCATATTCTAATGCATCCTTATAAACAATTTCTAAAA
>NZ_JANPCM010000024.1:0-6858 GCF_031430955.1 Ferruginibacter sp. | reverse complement strand
TTATCATTGCAGCAATCCATTTAAAACCGGTAAGCACATTGTAGCAGCTAATGTTGTTTGCTTTAGCAATACCATCAATCATATCGGTGGTTACAATAGTTTTTACCACCATATCATTGGGTTGTGCAATGCCTTTTGCTTTTCTTGCTTCAATCATATAATTAAAAGCCAGCACTGCAGTTTGATTACCGTTCATCAGCATCCATTCGCCTTTATTATTTTTTACGCCAATGGCTACACGATCACTGTCGGGGTCGGTACCTAATAAAATATCAGCATCTAACTCTTTTGCTTTTTTTAAACCAATGCCCATGGTTTCTTTTTCTTCGGGGTTAGGGTACACCACCGTAGGAAAATTACCATCAGGTGTAGCCTGCTCGGTAACAATATGTACATTGGTAAAACCAAAACGCTGCAATACATCCGGTACCAATGTTATACCTGTGCCATGTATTGGCGTGTAAACAATTTTAAGATCGTGTTGTGCAGCACACACGTCAGGATAAACCGACAATGTTTTCACCATATCCAGGTAAGCATTATCCAAATCTTTTCCCAATGCAAAAATATTAGCTTCGCCGCCAGTCCATTTTACTTCATCAACATTTAATATTTTTTCTACTTCGGTAATTACATTTTTATCATGCGGCGGCACTAACTGTGCGCCATCATCCCAATACGCTTTATACCCATTATATTCTTTTGGGTTGTGCGATGCCGTAAGTACCACACCAGCCTGGCAGCCCAATTTTCTTATCGCAAAACTTAATTCCGGTGTAGGACGCAAGGCTTCGAACAAATACACTTTTATACCATTGGCAGCAAAAATATTTGCAGTTGTTTCAGCAAAAAAGCGGCCGTTATTTCTGCAGTCATGTGCAATAGCCACGCTTACTGCTCCGCTAAAAGATTTTTTTAAATAATTGGCAAAGCCCTGTGTGGCCATACCTACCGTATATTTATTCATGCGGTTAGTACCGATGCCCATAATGCCACGAAGACCGCCGGTACCAAATTCTAAATTTCTGTAAAACGAGTCTTCTAACTCCGCAGGATTATCCTTTTGCAGTGCAGTAATTTCGTCTTTAATCGGTTGGTCGTAATTGCCGCTAAGCCAATCGCTAATTCTTTTAAGAGTGTTTGCTTCCATATATTTTAATTTACATCCTCAAAAATAAATGTTTCGTATATCATTAACATCATATTGGGTTATTTTTGTTTTTTTATGTACCAAACTTCAGAATATAAATCGGCTGCGGTGGTCTGGCCTAGGGCGAGACACTCTTGTACAGCGAAAGCCATATTGAGCTTTTGTCTTCTCTTTGCTACTACTTTTCAATTAATGGCACAGGATTCAACCCAAAAAACAAAACCAGTTTTTTCTGCCAGTACTTTCTCTGACCATGGAGATATAATAACATTCAATACAAAACAGAATAAGTTTAACAACAACAAATTAACCCCACAACAAATAAGAAAAAGAACAAAAATTATCGCCGCTACCAACATCATTGGCTACAGCGGGGCAATGGTTGGCCTTTACGCAGCATGGTATAAAAATTATCCGCAAAGTAATTTTCATTCCTTCAACGATATTGGGGAATGGAAGGGCATTGATAAAATTGGCCATGCCTACAGTGCATATGCCGAAAGTAAAGCCAGTATGGAACTGTGGCGGTGGACGGGTATTGACCGTAAAAAAAGAATTTGGCTGGGTGGCATGAGTGGTGCAGTTTATCAAACCGTAATTGAAACTTTAGATGGTTTTAGCAGCGAATGGGGCTGGAGTTGGGGCGATTTTAGCGCCAATATTTTGGGCAGTGGCATGTTAGTAGCGCAGGAGTTGGCGTGGGACGAACAACGCATTCAATTTAAATTTTCTTTTCACCGTAAGTTTTATAATGATCCGATACTTAACCAGCGCAGTGATAAAATTTTTGGAAACAGCACAGCCGAACGTTTTTTAAAAGACTATAACGGTCAAACCTACTGGCTGAGTGCCAACTTAAAATCCTTTTTTCCAAAAAGTAATTTACCGGCATGGCTGCAAATTTCGGTTGGCACAGGTGCCGAAGGTTTATTTGGTGCCAATGAAAATATTGGTAAAGATGATAATGGCACCATGAATTTTAACCGCACCGATATTAAACGCTACCGCCAATGGTATTTAGCACCTGATGTTGATCTTACTAAAATTAAAACCAATAAAAAAGGAATTAAAGTGGCGTTGAATATTTTAAACATTGTAAAATTTCCCATGCCATCGCTGGAATACAGTAATGGGAGATTTAGATTGAATGCACTTACATTTTAATATAAAGTTGTAAATTTGGTAAAATATTTTTTTATGGGAATGGTATTCGCTGATATAGAGTTGATAAATGCTGGTGATCTCGAAATGGTAAGAAGAAATTATTTAGATAAGGATGACGTAAAACGCATGCATGTTAACATGATAGTGGACAGTGGAGCTTATATGATGGCTATTAACGAAACTATACAAGGCCAATTAGAATTACCATTTATTGAAAAAAGAAAAAGCGTAATGGCAGATGGCAGCGTGGTGGAGTATGATGTAGTTGGGCCTCTACTTATTAAATTTAAAAACAGAACAGCGTCGTGCAATGCACTTGTTTTATCTGGTAATAACGAACCATTACTTGGTGCCATTCCTATAGAAGAAATGGATGTATTGATTCATCCACGAAGGCAGGAACTGATAGTAAATCCTGAACATCCCTACATGGCACAACTTAATTTAAAATAGTTTTATTGTGCCTGCCTTTAATCTTAAAGAACAAATTTTAAATGAACATTCCAAAGCACAATGCACCACAATTGTAAATTGGGTGGGTGCATCACAACAACGCTTTGACGAACTCTTTCATTTATTTTTAAATGATGAATACCGTGTGGTGCAAAGAGCAGCATGGCCCGTGAGTTATTGTGTAATAGCCCATCCTGATTTTATAAAAAACCATTGGCCTGCTTTAATTAAAAATTTACAAAAACAAAATTTGCATAATGCCGTAAAACGAAATAGTATTCGGTTACTGCAGGGTATCAAAATTCCCAAAAAATACCAGGGGCAAATAATGGATATTTGTTTTAAGTATGTTGAAAGTCCAACAGAAGCCGTTGCAGTAAAAGCATTTTCGTTAACAGTGTTAGGTAATCTTGCTAAACAATACCCCGAAATTATTCCGGAAATAAAATTATTGATTGAAGAGCAGTTACCACATCAAACAGCGGCTTTTAAAAGCAGGGCTAAAGTTTTTTTAAAGAACTAATAAAATTTATTTAATTACTGCTTGCAATGAATTAAAATACATTATCTACTGCCGGCCTGCTGTAATTTTCTTTGCTCTCACTTGTTTTAGGCATACCAAAATAAAAATATAAAGTTCTTTTTTTACTGCCGCTCACATGGTTTAATTCACTTTGCGGTCCAAGGTTTTTTGTATTGGTGCTTAACCCTGTAGCCAGTTTAGTTCCTATTGGCGGAATACAATCTAAAAAAGAAATATTGCCCACAGGTATTTCAGGATGTGGTTTTGCGGCAGCACTCAACGCATAAAAATCGAAGAGGCGAACGAATAAACCACTGTCTTTGCTTGCAATATAAAATTTACCTTCAACTGTACTTAATTCCATCCAGTTTACTTCTCCATAATAACCTTTAAACTCCGGATAAATATGTGCAGCATAACCGGTTTTAGTATCATTATAAATATTTTGCCAAACATTTACCGGCGTGCCCTGCATACGGTTTTTCCATTGGCGGTAAGGCCCTTTGCCCAACCATCGGTTACTCAAAATATAATTTTCCGGGTAATTAAATGTGATGCCGGCAAAAGGCAGGTCACCCTCGGCGTTATATTCATATTCCAAAGTTACCCAGCCGCTGCTGTTGATTTTCCATTTGGTATATTTCATGTTGCCACTGTACATAAATTCTACTACTTGCTCGTTATCTTCTTTATACGTTCTACTGCTTTCCACAACTGCATTACCTTTTACTAAAACTGGCCCGTTGTTAAAAGACAATACATAATCATTGCTGGTATTTTTTGTGGTTACAAGATTACCCGATTTTTTATCGAGAGTTATACTAACATCGCCGCCACGCATTGTATAAACGGTATCCGTTTCTTTTACAAAAACAGAATCATTTTTTGTTGTAACAAAATTACTGATGATGGATTGATTACTTTTTATTTTGCTTGTCCATTTGTATAATTCTTTTCCAAAATTATCCCGGGCAACAAGTACCAGTGCATCATAATCTTTATAATTTGACGGAAGATTTAATTGTAATAAACCTTGTTTTGTTGCAGCAATATCCGGTGCAGTAATTATTCCTTTTTGCTGTACCACATAACCATCAAATCTGTCGAATGGTTTACTGTAATTTACCAATGCCCAGTAAAAAGTACATTGATTGGCATTTAAAAAATGAAAGCGGTTATCCAAAGCAATTTGCCCGGCAAAATTTGCTGGTAATTCCACCGGCATATTTAATTTTATTGGAGAAAAAATTTCACGGAGTGCATAAAAACTTCCCTCCTTTTCCCTGTGCGGCCCCATAATGCCATCGTTAGCATTCAATCCGTTTGCATCAATAGCATTATTTAAATCGGTACGTACAACTGCTTCATCTATCATTGCCCAAATAAAAACACCTGCCGATTTTTGTGCACTCCAATGCAGGTTCCAAAAATCATCCATAGCCGAACCTGCACCACCATCATCCTGTGCATGCAACATTTCTGTAGGCATGTAAATTAATGAATCGGCTAAAATTTTTTGTGTGCTGTAATAATCTTCGTAGTGATTACAATCAATACCATTAAACTGATTACCGGGACGATGATGCGGATGAATGACAGGGCGTTTTTGAAAATCCCATTTTACAAAATCATCATCCAGTTCTTTATTGGTACCACCTTCGTTACCATTATCCCAAAAAATTACTGAAGGATGATTCAGGTCTCTTAATACCATTTCTTTTACCAATGGTTCGCCTGCTTTTGAAGAATAAAATTTTTGCCAGCCAGCCAGTTCATCTAAAACATAAATGCCGAGACTATCGCACAATTGTAAAAAATATTTATCCGGGGGATAGTGAGAACAGCGCACTGCATTCATGTTCATTTCTTTTAGCAGCAATGCATCCTGCAGTTGCTGATCGTCGCTTAATGCTCTTGCAGTTTCGGGCCACCAGCAATGACGGTTTGTTCCTTTAAATTTTACCTGCGTACCATTGATGTACACTCCCATGCCATAACGAATTTCTATTGTACGGAAACCGAATTTTTCGTTTAACTCATATAATTTTTTTCCGGTAGCATCCTGCAATACAACATTTGCATTATAGAGGTTCGGTGTTTCTGAAGTCCAGGTTTTTATATTTTGCATTGATGCCGTTGCAACAATATTCTCAGCCGATTTTGCAACCGGAGCTTTTAGCGTACCAATAATTTTTTTGTTGGCATCTGTAATGGTAGTAACAACAGTTGCATTTTGTGAAAGTCCTTTTACCCAAACCTGCATTGCAAATTTACCATCGGCTTTTGCATCAATGCCCACGTAATCTATAAACTGTTTTGGTGTAGCTTCTAAAAACACGGGGCGAAAAATGCCGCCGAACACCCAATAGTCTGCTAGGCGTTCGGCATTGTTTACACTGGCATCCGCACTCATTTTGCTTACGGTTACTTCCAGTGTGTTTGGCTTATCGTAATTTAATAAAGCAGTAATATCATATTTAAAACGATAGAAAGCGCCCTGGTGAATTGCCCCTGCAATTTTTCCATTTATTTTTACTTCGGTATCCGTCATGCTGGCATCAAAAACAATATTGATGTTTTTCCCTTTCCAGTTTGGCGCAATTGTAAAAATATATTTATACATACCTTTCTCATCATAAAAGCGAAAATTTTTTCCATAAGTTTTATAATCTCTTCCATAATTATAATTACCAAAGCCTTGCTGCTCCCAGCAACTGGGTACTTGTATTTTGCCCCATAAACCGCTGTTTCTCCCTGCTGTGCACATAAAATCCCATTGCACTGTTTGTTTAGTATCGGTACCGGAGAGGTATTGAATTTGTTTGGTTTGGGCATTGGCAATTGCAGCTGTAAACATGCTTAGAATTAAAAATAATTTACGCATGTTTGTTGTTAAGTTATCTACGCCGCAACAAAATAAGAAAGAAGTTTTTTTTAGCACCATACAATCGTTTATTATGATTGTAATTTAGGTTTATAGAAGTAGTAAGCTATCCTGATGCATCCTGCGGTTATAAAAATGCAGTACTGCTTTGATGAATACTCCTTAGTTTTTCTCATTCAACTTCAAATGCTTTTAAATTTTCTTGCCGTTTGATTTTGCACCTGCCGTTCCTACGGAACGAAATGGCATTATACATTTTTTTTCTACCCACCTAACGTTCCGATGGAACGAATACAATAAAATCAATTTACTCCAGAGTAAATACAATAGATTATTCCAATTCAATTTAAAAATTCATTTTGCATTTTTGTTCTGTAGTAATAACAGGTGGGTAGCAACAGCGATAAAGCTGTTGTAGTGTTCTGTAGGACGAAATTACATTGGGACATTCTTTTCTATCCACCTAACGTTCCGATGGAACGGATACAGATGGTCCAATTCATTCCAAATTACCTCCAATAAATATTCTACTTCAAATAATCGCTTCGCATTTTTGTTTCGTAGGAACACCAGGTGGGTAGAAAGGATTATAATGTTGTATTAAGTCCCGTAGTGACGACAGGTGCTCTTAGTAAAACACAATTAAGGCTGAATAAAGAAATACTGTACAAGAGTGCGACGCCA
>NZ_JANPCM010000023.1:0-2033 GCF_031430955.1 Ferruginibacter sp. | reverse complement strand
TATGGCATTGATAATGCAGTAACAAAAAAATATGCCTGGATAGACAACTGGCATGTTTATTTACGATTTTTTTATTACATCACTTTACTGGCTACGTTATTAGTATTTATTTTCAGGCACAGTACTGTTAAAACATTTTTTCTTTCTGTATTAACAGCAGTGTTATTGATGATAATTACCGGGCTTTTAATGGTAATGAGTAATGGTAACGAAACTTCGGTTTTATCTTTTATGATAGTGTATTACCTGATTTTTGCCATTATTGCTTTATCAATTTTTGCTGCTAAAGTGCGTAATGCCATACAGGGTATTTCGTTAAATTTATTTTTATTTGCGACACCTTTTATTCCTTTAATTTTTGTTGCACTAAACGAAACTATAAAGCAAAGGCAATCTTATATTATTAAAACACAGGAGGTTGATAACAGTGCTTTATACTTTTTAATCGCAGAAATTGCAGGTAGTGTTATTTTATTAGTTTTACTGGAACCTTTATTTAGAAAGTTATACCGCAAATGGTATGCAGCACCGGAAAATTAATTTTAATTGCAGTAAATTTTAATCTTTAAACTTCAGCAACAATGCAATACCGAAAATTTGGTAATACTGATTTGTTAGTTAGCGAAATTGGTTTTGGCGCATGGGCAATTGGTGGCAATGCCATGGTAGGCAACACTGCAATTGGTTGGGGCAAAGCAGATGATGCCGTATCTGCTGCAGCTATACACAAGGCATTAGACTGTGGTATTAATTTTTTTGATACCGCCGATTTTTATGGCCTTGGTCATTCAGAAAATTTACTGGGTAAGCATCTTAAAAAAAATAAAGAAATTGTTGTGGCTACAAAAGCGGGCCATAGAAATATTAATGAAACTATACAATTAGATTACAGTAAAGAATATATTGTTGAAGCCTGCGAAGCCAGTTTAAAAAGATTGCAGAGAGATACAATAGATTATTACCAGTTGCACAGTGCCCGTATGCAGCATTTTGAAAAAGAAAAATGTGTAGAAGCAATGGAAATTCTAAAACAGCAGGGAAAAATAAGATACTGGGGTTTATCACTAAATACTTTTTATCCTGAACCGGAAGCCAATTATTTAATGAGTAATAAAATGGGTAGTGGGTTTCAATTAGTATACAATATTATTAATCAACGGGCTTTGCCATTAGTAAAAACAGCAGGTAAAAATGGTTATGGCATAATTGCACGGATGCCTTTGCAATTTGGTTTATTGACCGGAAAATTTTCTGCTGAAACAAATTTTACTGCAGATGACCACCGCAGTTTTCGGTTTAATAAAGAAATTTTAAATAACTCTTTAAAAATTTTAGACGAAAAAATATGGCCGATTTGTAACAAATATAATATCAGTAAAACTTCACTTGCCCTAAGTTATATTTTAAGTTATGGTGAAGTCAGTACCGTCATCCCCGGCATTCGTACACCACAACATGCAGTTGATAACACCGCTGGCATTACCAAATTAGCGACGGAAGATATGATGTTGATAGAAGATGTTTTTACAAATGAGTTTGCAGCTGTTGTTGGCTTAATGGAAAAACAAGGTTGATGTGTTAAAAAACTTTCAACGCATTTTCAATCCGCTTAATTGTTTCTGCTTTGCCGATATTTTCTGCAATAACAAAAACGGGCGGGCCAAATTTCCCGCCAACGAGCATTACCCTTAATGGCATTTGCAATTCGCCGGGTTTAATATTTTTTTCTGTTGCAAGATTTTTAAATACATCTTCAATTGCTTCCAATACCCAATTTTCAATTGCTGATAATTTATTTATAAATTCCAAAAAGAAATTTTTCTTTTCTTCATTCCACTTTGGTTTTACAGCATCAACATCTAACGTTTCAGGTGTTACAAAAAAGTAGCTGGCCTGAGTAAAAAAATCAGGAAGTAAAATACACCGGTCGCTTACTAAATTTAAAATTGCTTCAAATTTTTCATCGTCAACAATGCTAATTCCGGCTGATTCAAAAATCTCTTTAACTTTTAACTTGTAACTATCAACACCTA
>NZ_JANPCM010000022.1:0-5730 GCF_031430955.1 Ferruginibacter sp. | reverse complement strand
TGTAAGTTTATACGGCGATCATAGAAAACCCACAGCAGCAGATTTTAAAGGGGTGGATATTTTAATTTTTGATATTCAGGATGTTGGGGTAAGATTTTATACATACATTTCTTCTTTACAATATTATTTAGAAGCGGCTTTAGAAAATCATAAACCATTATTAATTTTAGACCGGCCCAACCCCAATGGTTTTTATGTAGATGGCCCAGTGCTGGATATGAAATATAAAAGTTTTATTGGTATGCAGCCTGTACCGGTTGTTTATGGAATGACGATTGGAGAATATGGCTTAATGCTGGCCGGCGAAAATATGTTATCGGCAGCAGCCAACGCAATTAATGCTTATAATATTACCACACAGCCTACAGCAGATACACCCTTTCATGTTACTGTTATTAAATGCAAAAATTACGATCACAACAGTAAATACGTTTTGCCCGTAATGCCCTCGCCCAATTTAAAAACCATGCAAAGTATTTATTTGTATCCATCCACCTGTTTTATTGAGGGCACAGTGATGAGTGAGGGCAGGGGAACGGAAGCACCGTTTCAAATTTTTGGCCATCCATCTTTACCTAAAAAATTGTATGCCTTTACTCCTAAACCAAATGAAGGTGCAAAAAGCAGCAAATGTTTTTATCAGCTTTGTTATGGCTGGTATATAAAAGGGACTAACGAAGAAATTTTAAAAACACTCAATAAAAAAATTCAGTTGAAATATATTATTGCAGCGTATAAATTATTTCCCGGCAAGGATAGTTTCTTTTTAAAAAATAATTTTATAAGCAAACTGGCAGGTAACGATATTTTTCAGCAGCAAATAAAAACGGGTAAAACTGCCGCGGTGATTAAAAAAAGTTGGGAGCCGGGACTAAACGCTTTTAAAAAAATAAGAAAAAAATATTTATTGTATAAAGATTTTGAATAATTGTATTTTTAAGGATGCGGCTAACCATTACCTGCTTATGCTTATTTTTTTGCAGTACAGCAATTGCCCAGCCGGTGTACGAAACCTACACCCCTGCTAATGGCCTGGTAGATGCAAGGGTTACCGGCATGGTGCAGGATAAATATGGCCGTTTAATTATTTACACACGTGAAGGATTTAGTATTTACGACGGACAAAGATTTACCAATATACTTTCTATTAACAATGAACCGGTAGGCATTGTAAGCAATTATATTTTTTTACCCGACAGTACTTTATATTTAGTAAGGTTTAATGGCAACCCCATTAAAATAGAAAAAGATAACATCAGTTACGATAGTGTGTTATTAAAAGGCATTTCAGAAATTTCGGAAGTTTAAAAATTAAACGACAGTACCAGCCTGCTTTTGTCCAATTACGGCACTTACTTACTGATAAATAAATCGCAAAAAAAATTAACCAACACTGCAGGTATTGGATTGGCGTGGTTAACCAATGTTGCTTTTGGTGCCACTGGTAAAAATAAATTACTACTTTGTAACAATGATGGTGCTTTTGCACCTTCGCTTTTTTTATACGATATTAAAACAGCCGCAGTAACAAGTGTAATAGAGGGATTGGTAATTAATAAAATTGTGCAGGATAAAGCCGGGGCAATATATATACTAACCCTTCATTCAGGAATAAAAGAAATAAACGCAGCTAAACTGCAGGAAGATAAAATTGAATACACTGACCCATGGTTTTTACAATATGTGGATAAAGATTTTAAAATAGAAAATATAATTTTTGATAATGAAAATAATATATGGTGTATTGATGTAAACAGGGGTTGTTATAAAATTAATATAACCACACATGTAAAAACATTTTATAGTTATACCAGTGGGTTATTTAAAAATATAACTACAATATACCAGGATAAAGAATTTAATTACTGGTTTTTAACTTATGGTAAAGGCATACAAAAACTGGTGCAGTCCAATTATGAAGAGGTAAACGAAATCAACAGCACTGCAATTTTAAGGAGAGACTATACTTATAATTTACCCGGCAATGCAGTATTTATTAACGGGCATACAAAACAATTTGCGTTGCAAAATAATAATGCTGTTGTTTTGCCGGCATCAAAAAAAAACACTACCGATGGGTTAATATTTTGGCAAAATCAATACTGGCATTTTAAAGATAAAAATACTTTAGAAAATCAAAACAAAGTCAGCATAAATTTTAATTTGCCCGAAAACGAAAATAAAAGACAGCAGCTCTCCAATAAAATTAAAACTGATAAAGACGGTAATATTTTAATTGGGGGAACTTATTTTTATATACTGTTGCAAAATGGTACATATGCTGCTGCCGGGTTACCTTATTTTACAGATAATATTGTTGCAGATGACGATAATAATTACTGGGCTTTTGACAGGGGAAATTCGCTTGCCATCGTATATACCTATAAACATAAACAACTTGTAAAAATAAAAGAATTTAAATTGCCCGCCATTGCCCCAAGGTGTGCGGCACTTTGGAATAAAGATACTTTTTTAATAGGTACAAGATATAACGGGCTTTTATTTGTAAAGGCAGCAAATGGAGCGGTTAAACCTTTTCTGGCATTAACAAGAGAAAAAGGATTGTCGAATAATTTTATACTGGATATTATTAAATTAAATAAAAATAAAATTGCGCTTGCCACAGCATCCGGTGCTGACATAATAAATTTTAGTGGTACCGATACCAGTTTGCAAAAATTATCATTGGGTATAAACGTGTACGATCCTGTTGCTAATCTTGTAGCGGACAGCGCAGGTAATTTATATGCGGTTAGCGAATATACCGGCAAGCTCTACAAATACACCGCTAACAGGTTTAATGATATTAATTATTACCCCACTGCATTTTTTAACCAAATCTGGGTTAACAAAGAAAAGATAAGCAGTAATAAAAATATATTTAAGTACGACGAAAATAATTTTTTATTTCAGGCAGGTGCACCTTCATATATAGATAACAGGAACATCACTTTTTATTTTTCTTTACAGGGAAAAACAAATAAAGAATTGTTTAACAACTCTGGCGATTTTGAAGTAAATAATTTGGAGCCGGGTAAATATGAATTATTGGTGAGGATAGTTTATCCCGGTGGGATTTATCCTGAACAAAAACTTTACTATACATTTAAAATTAACCAACCGTTTTGGAAAACCTGGTGGTTTATTTTATTGATAATTATGTGCAGTGCTTTATTAATTGGCTATTTTATAAGAAATTTTTACAGCAAAAAACTGGAAAGACAAAAATCTGAACTGGAAAAACAATATGCGATTGAACAGGAACGTACAAGAATGGCAAGAGAACTGCACGATGGATTGGGCAGTATGTTAAGTGGTATTAAGCATTCATTTGCAGCATTAAAAAACCAGGTTATAATGGATAGCAACCTGGACAATAAATTTAACAGTAACATTGAAAAATTGAACGATACCATAAAAGAACTGCGTAATATTTCGCACAGTATTTCGCCGGACGGTTTGTTGCTGTACGGGTTAGAAAATTCGTTGAGAGATTATTGTAACAATATTACAAGCCCCGGCGTACTCAACATTTCTTTTAAGGCACTGGATACCGAAAAAATGCTGCTGACAGAAGAACAGGCTTTTCATTCGTTTAGAATTGTGCAGGAGTTGTTGCAAAATATCATTAAACATTCTGGTGCATCAAATGCCATTGTGCAAATAAGTTATAACCATAACTGTCTTTATATAACAGTGGAAGATGATGGTAAAGGTTTTGAAATTGACGATGACCTGAACAAGAAAGGTATGGGTTTAAAAAATATTGAAAGCAGGATAAAAATACTGAAAGGAAAAATGGATTACCGTACCACTGCATCGGAAGGAACTTCGGTATTAATGGAAATACCCTGTGCAGAAAAAAATATTTAATTCTGCAAATTTTATATCATGTGCTGTTGCACCGCCACTTTTATCAATGAAGCGATATTTTTTGCTTCAAACTTTGCCAGCAAATTTTTACGGTGTGTGTCAACTGTTGTAGTGCTGATAAAAAGTTTTTGTGCAATTTCATTATTCGTCATGCCATCGGCAATTAACTCCAGCACTTCTTTTTCTCTCCTGGTTATTACAGGTACATTATTATTGGTATCGGGTTTGCGTAAAGCAAGCGCCGCATCAAAACTTAAAAACTGTTTTCCTTTTACTACCGTTTCAATACCTTCCATTAACTCTTCCTGCGTTGCATTTTTAAGCACATAGCCCGAAGCGCCGCTGCCCAGCATTTTTTCTATAAAACTTTGCTGGTTAAAAGTGCTTAACCCCAAAATAAAAATACCCGGAAAATTTTCTTTTACTTCCCTGCACAAATCAATACCGCTTTTGTCAGGTAAATTAATATCCATTAAAATTACATCGGGTGTTTGCTGCTGTAAAAAAGCAATACAGGATGCAGCATTGGTGGCATGCCCCATCCACTCAATATTTTTTTCATTTTGTAATAATGAATGAATACCTTCTATCACCATATAGTGATCATCAACTATAAAAACTTTTATGGCCATTTATATATTTAATTCAATTTGAACTGATGTTCCTTTGCCCGGTTCTGATTGCACATCTAATTTACCCTTTAAATATTCTACACGGCTTTGTATATTACTCCATCCAATTCCTTTTGACTGCTGTAAAATTACAGGGTTAAATCCTTTTCCATCATCTTCTACAGTAATATTAATATCATTATTTATTTTACTTACCTGCACAATGGCGGTTTTTGCCGCAGCATGTTTCATAGTATTATTAATTAACTCCTGCACAATGCGGTAAATGGTAATGGCCGTGGTTTGCTCTATCACTAAATTTTGCAGCCCAATAGATTGATAAGAAACCTGTAATGCACCCGAATTATTTATATCGTTGCAAAAATCTTTTAATGCAGTATCCAGTCCAAATTTTACCAGTGCTTCGGGCATCATGTTGTGTGCCACACGGCGCATTTCTTTTATGGAGCTGTCCAGCATATCCATGCTGCGTTCAAAAGCCTGTGTATTTTCAGGCGTCATAATTAAATTTCCTTTCATAGTATTAAATGAATATTTTATTCCCGACAGCATTCCTCCCAGGCCATCGTGTAAATCTTTTGCTAATCTTGTGCGTTCCTGTTCTTCGCCTTTAAGTACAGCTTCGGTTGCTGTTAATTGTTGCTGTGTTTCTAAATCATTAATGCGCTGCTGTTGTAATTTTTGTTTTTGTTTGTAGGTTCGGTAACTGAGTATTGAAATAATCAGTAAAGTAAATGCCCCGGCTATTAAAAAATAATTAAGGGTATTTTTTTGGTTGATGGCAAGCTGCTGTATTTTTTTATCTGCTTCTAATTGTGCCACTTCGTTTTGTTTTTTTTCATAATTATACCTGGCCTGGCGAAATTCCATTTGCCTGATGTTGTCTGCCTGGTACAACGAATCTTTAATTACTGCTACAGAATCTTTATAAGCAAATGCTTTGGTAAAATCACCGAGCTGTTTATAAACTTCAGCATAATTTTCAAAATACATTTGTTTTGAGGTAGAGATTATTGAGTAGTCGAGATATTTTGCAGATGAATCTAAATGTGCCGCAGCAAGCTTTGGTTTTTTTAATTCCGCTTCGTTAGCTGAAATATTTAAAAAATTATTGCCAACGCCTGCAGTAAAATTATATTTTCTTGCAAAATTCAAACACAGTGTATAATAATCTATAGCTTTCTGATATTGCTTAGTGCCATGTATTACTATAACACTAAGCAAT
>NZ_JANPCM010000021.1:0-3462 GCF_031430955.1 Ferruginibacter sp. | reverse complement strand
GCTTACTTCCTGCCTGTTCAAATTCCCTGGTAATTATTATTGAAGTTTTTAAAAACTGATCATACAATTCTTGGTCAACGGATAAAATATATGTTCTATAATTTTGCAGTTTTTCATACAATTCTTCACCAGCATTTTTCTTAATAAACAATCTGCTTACTGCATCCAAATCATCTTCTTTATAAACTTCTCTCAGATTTTTCTTTAATAAGCAAAGCTTTTGGCTGCCATACTGAAGCCTGTCGAGCACTTTCTGGCTCAGAGAGTTTTTTATTCAAGGCATGATAAACAACAGTGCTTGAATTTGAAATAGCACTGTTAGATTGAATCAATCCTTCTTCAGCAGCTTTAAACACTGCTAAAATACTGTCAGATTTATTTGAACAGGAAGAAAACACAAAAGCAAAAGTTATCGCACCAATAAAACGCAGCATAAAATTTTATTTGCAGTAAGATAAAAATAAAATGCTGTAGTAAAGGTTAAAATTTTTTATACCGATTTAAGATGGCTATGTGCAAGGCCTATTTATTTGTACATTTGGATAATTTAAAAAACATTGCCCAATTTATACATTATAGCAGGTTGTAACGGCGCTGGTAAAACCACGGCCTCTTATACTGTTTTACCCGAAATATTAAACTGCAAAGAATTTATAAATGCAGATGAAATTGCAAGGGGGCTTTCGCCATTTCAGCCCGAAAAAGTGGCCATCACTGCTGGAAGAATAATGTTACAAAGAATTGATGAACTGATAAACTTAAAAGTTGATTTTGCGATAGAGACAACGCTAACTACAAAATCATATACAAAGATGATTGAAGTTGCCAGGCTGAATGGATACAATATAAAATTGGCTTATTTGTGGTTAAACAATGTTGACTTAGCTATAGAAAGAGTAAATGCAAGAGTTAAGGAAGGTGGTCATAATATTCCGGAAGATGTAATCAGAAGGCGTTATAAAAAAGGCATTTTTAATTTAATAAATATTTTCATTGTTTTATGTGATTATTGGCTTGTATTTGACAACTCCGATGAATCATTTACCTTTGTAGCAGAAGGAGATAATATAAACGACCCTTCTATTTATAATAATAAAATTTGGGAATTAATTAAAAGAAAAGCAAATGAATAATTCTGTTATAAATACTAAAGATTTTAAAGAAAAATTTATAAAAGGTCTGGAGCTAAGTTTTAAAAAATTGTTAGCATCAAAACGATTAACAGATGGCACATTAGTATTCTCCAAAAACGGAAAAATCGTAAAAATAAAAGCCCGGGATATTAAAGACTAATCTGCAAATCATCTTACCCCAACTCAATCACACTAATCTCCGGCAACACCCCCACCCTTCCGGGATAACCAATAAAACCAAAGCCACGGTTTACATTTAATTTTTGTTTGCCATCTTCATACACTCCAGCCCATTGCTTATACATATATTGTACGGGGCTCCATTTAAAACCGGGTATCTCTACACCAAACTGCATGCCGTGGGTATGGCCGCTCAGCATTAAATCAATATCAGGATATTTTTCTTTTACCTGTGCATCCCAGTGGCTGGGGTCGTGGCTTAACAAAATTTTGAAAGGATATTTTTCTGTACCTGCATGCGCCAGATCCATACGGCCATGCTTGGGGAACCTTGCTTTGGCACCCCAGTTTTCTATACCCAGCAATGCAATATGTTCGCCATCTTTTTCTAAAGCCACATGCTCGTTCATCAACAACCGCCAGCCTAAACCGGCATGTACTTTTTTAAGGTCTTCTAAATTTTGTTCTTTAGTAATGCCGTTATAGGGCCATCGTACATAATCCCCATAATCGTGGTTGCCAAAGGTGCTGTACACACCCATGGGTGCTTTTAGCAAACTAAAAACATCCATGTACTGTTCCATTTCACTTGCCCTGTCGTTAACCAGATCGCCGGTAAATAAAATAATGTCGGGTTTTTCATTCATTATTTTTTCTACCCCATGCAACACGGCTTTTTTATCCATAAAACTGCCGCTGTGTATATCGCTGATGTGTACAATTTTTAATCCTTTAAATGCATTGGGCAAATTTTCAAAACTTAATTGCAGTCTTTTTATATCGTACTTATATTTATTACCAAAGCCGTAAAGTAAACTTCCAAACAAGGTGGTGCCTGCAGCTAAACCCACCCAGTTTAAAAATGCAGAGCGACTTATGCCTTCGCTGCCAAAATCACTTACTGCACCGGTACCGCTGTTACTAAATAATTTTAAAGCACCCCATTGCACCCCTCTTCTTATATCATCAATTAAAAAGAAAACCCCAGCGGTAATTTTTGCTAAAAACAATCCAATAACTGTCGCAAATAAATAAGTCCTTACTTTCTTTCCTAAAAAATCCTGTTCGGTATAAACAAATAATAAAAAGCTGATGATGGCAATTGCTGTAAGCCCCCAGTAAACTGTATAAATAATTGTTTTTGTCTTTGGCGATAAAGATTGACTGACTGATTTTACGGCCTGGAAAACATAAGTATCCAGCAGGAGCATGATGGAGATAAAAATAATTACGCCTAAAGGTGTACGCATGTTTGGGTTTATAGTTAATTGTTTACAGTTATGAAATTAGACGTTTGAGCAACAAAAATGTTTTAACGAAATGGTAAAAATTATCACCGCCTCCATTTTAAAAATTCATCCAGCTGATAATTGATAGCATACAATGTTCCTGCATCTGTAAATTTTCCATCAGCATCCATCAAAGTATTTACTGAGGATAAAGGTAATTTATTGGGGTGCACCGTAATTTTTAAGTAATTAAGAATATCGGCCAGATGATCCATTCCTCTTAAATTTCCTGCCCGGCCTGTAGAATTCCCTGTTATTAAAGCTTCTTTATTAAACCAGATATTGTGTGAGCTGCCTGTATCGAAAAGCATTTTTAAAACACCGGGGAAACTGCCATTGTATTCCGGCACAATAAAAATAAATGATGAAGTAGGTATGATAATCTCGTTTTCTATCTTTTCAAAACTGGCCTCTCTTTGCATTACATTAATTGCTTCCAGCGAAAATAAATTTGCATCAACAGCTTTTTCCTGTAAAATCCGTTGATATTCTTTTGCTACTTTAAGCGTATTACTGCCTGTTCTGTTGGTTCCCGAAACTATTGTAAGCATTATTTATATATATTGTTTATAACTATAACAAAGATGTTGATTCTTTGTTGCCCAATATTATGCCGAATAGTTAAATTTGCCAACCTGACGGAAAAATTGACAGCTGTTAGATGACAGTATTTTGAAATCACAACTTACTATCAACTGTCAACTTAATACTAACAACTAAGGAATATGGCAAGAATAATAGGAGTAGCAAATCAAAAAGGCGGTGTGGGCAAAACAACCACGGCTATTAATTTAGCTGCCAGTTTAGCTGTGCTGGAATATAAAACCCTGTTGGTAGATGCCGATCCTCAGGCCAACAGT
>NZ_JANPCM010000020.1:0-3521 GCF_031430955.1 Ferruginibacter sp. | reverse complement strand
CCCTTATATTTCCTCTCAGCAAATTGCATTGGATACAAACAATGATTTCGATTTTTTTAAAAGAAAAATAAGCTTCAGAAAAATGCAGGAAATGCATCTATTTCTTATCATTATAAAGAAGTTTTAAATAGTTATCTGTTTATTCTTTTTTAACTTTAAAACGACTGCTTATGCCTAAATCTTCTGCTTTGCGGCTATCTGTACTGCTAGCCACGCTTTTCGTTTCTTCTTTTATTTACGCACAAAAAAATGTTACCGGGTTTGTAAAGGAAAAAAATGGCCCTGTTGTGGGGGCTACTGTTTCTGTAAAAGGAACTAATTCAATTACCATATCCGGTAACGATGGTAGTTTTTCAATTCAACTGCCCAAAGGCCGTTCAACACTTTTAGTTTCTTCTGTAGGTTTTGCCACCCAGGAAATTAAAGTGCAGGATAACCAGGCAAGTATTACTGTTGAATTAACTGTAAGTAATACCGGCCTCGATGAAGTGGTTGTAATTGGTTATAACTCTCAAAAGAAAAGAGACCTTACAGGAGCAGTTTCTATTGTTAAAACTGCAGATCTTACAAAAGTTGCTTCTCCATCTTTTGCACAGCAATTGGAGGGCAGGGCTACAGGTGTACAAGTTACCACTTCCGGTGCGGCAGGTGATGGTGCCTCTGTAAGGATCAGAGGTATATCATCATTCAGTGGTGGAGATCCTTTAGTTGTAATTGACGGGGTTCAAACAAGCGGTGCATTTTTTAATGATATCAATTCTAATGACATTGAGTCTATTCAAGTTTTAAAGGATGCTGCAACTACTGCTGCTTATGGAATTGGTGCAACAAATGGTGTTATAATCATCACCACAAAAAAAGGTAAAAGCGGACAGCCTAAAGTTGAATACAGCGGGTATTACGGAAACCAAAAAGCTGTTAAAGGTTACGACAAATTTATGATACAAACATCGCAGGAATATGCGGACCTGGTGTATCAGTCATATAATAACGCTGGCCTGTGGCCGCTTAGCGATCCTAATGATAAAGTTAGAAGAACTTATGGTAACGGCCCTAAACCGGTATTACCTGTTTACCTTACTCCATTGGGAGGCACACCAACAACCCCTTACAGTTACCCTGGTAACCTTATTACAAAAGCTAACCAGCAGGGAACCAACTGGTGGGATGTGGTAATGCGTACTGCCCCAATGATGGAGCATAATGTAAGTGCTGCAGGCGGAACCGATAAAGGAAAATATTTCTTCAGTATGAATTATTTTAGCCAGGATGGTACTATGCGCTTTACAGATTTTAAACGTTATACCGTAAGGGGTAATACTGAATTTAAAATAAAAGGTTTTACGTTTGGAGAAAATATGCAGGTTGGTTTTTCTAACAGTGTAGGCCAGCCAGGCGGAAACCAGAGCGAACAAAACATATTAGTTTCGGGTATTTTAAAACAGCAGCCCATTATTCCTGTATATGATGAAGGGGGCAATTTTGCCGGTTCAAAAAACTTTGGTAACGGAAGAAACGGTTTGGCAGAATTATCGAGAAATAAGAATAACAGGGGAGAATTTTTTAAGTTGATTGGCAATGTTTATGGAGAGCTGAAATTTCTAAATCATTTTACAGCCAGGGTTAATTTTGGTATAAATTATGGTGTTAACTTTTTTCAGGGTTTTACCTTTGTTGATCCCGAGGCAGATGAACCAAGGGCTGCTAACGGTTTTGGCGAAAGAACAGAACGCTATAATGGATGGGTACTTAACCAGCAATTAGATTATAATAATCAAATTGGCAATCATACATTTAAATTTACTGCACTACACGAAGCAAAACTTAATTTATTCAGGGGTATTAGCGGGGGCCTGAGCAATTACTTTTTAGAAAGCAGGGCTTTATGGTACTTAAACTCCGGACTTGCAGACCCTGCAACACGAGGTGTAAGCAGCTACGGTAGTAAAGGGCCTGCAAAAGAAAGTTACATGGGGCGTTTAGAATACGGTTATAAAAGCAAATATCTTTTAAATGCTACATTAAGACACGATGAAAGTTCAAATTTTCCAATAGCAAAAGGTAATTCCTTCTATGGAGTTGGTTTTGCATGGAATGTTTCGCAGGAAAATTTTATGCAGGATGTTAAGTTCGTTAATAACCTTAAGTTAAGAATAGCTTATGGTGAAACTGGAAATGATAATATTGATGGAAGCCTTGGCTACTCATCATTTGGTGGTGGTGCAGGTACTACATTTTATGATATAAACGGTACTAATACATCAACTGTTACAGGTTATACTGCTACCTCATTAGGTTTTCCGGGTTTAAAATGGGAAACTCAAACACAAAAAAATATTGGAGTAGATGCGCTTTTATTGCGTAACCGCCTTGATGTTTCTATTGATGTTTACAATAGAGGTAATAGAGATTTTCTTTTTAGAAGAAGCTTTCCCGGAACTTTTCCATACATCACATCTACACCTTTTGTAAATATTGGAAATACTATCAATAAAGGAGTTGAATTTGCTGCTACATGGAGAGATAAAATCAATAAAGATCTTGACTATAGTGTAGGACTTAATTTAACCAGTAATAAAAATAAAATTGGTGCTTTGGCACCAGAATTTGGTCTCACTTCATTTTTTCCAGCCGGTGTAGATACCAGGATAGGACCATTGATCCGTCATGAGCAGGGTAAACCAATGAGTACTTTTTATGGTTATACAGTTGATGGTATTTTCCAAAATGCTGCAGAAGTTGCCGCTTCCACACAGTCAGGTGCAAAAATTGGCCGTTTTAGATGGAAAGATATAAATGGCGATAAGAAAATTGATGATAACGATAAAGGTGCTCTTGGAGATCCTAATCCTAAATTAGTTTTTGGTATTAATTTAGCCGCAAATTATAAAGGATTCGATTTTTCTATGTTTTTAACAGGTACACAGGGCAACGATATATTTAATTACACCAGGTATTTTACAGATTTTTTTGGCTTTAATGGTAACCGCTCTGAGCGTATGCTGTACGAATCATGGACACCAACACGTACCGATGCTAAATTACCCATACTTGATATTACAGATAATGAGAGCTACAAGCCCAGCAGTTATTATGTAGAAGATGGTTCTTATTTACGTTGCAAGGTTTTACAAATAGGGTATAAAGTTCCGGCAGATCTGTTGAGAAGAATAAAAGTAGATAACATGAGATTTTATGTGCAGGGCCAAAATTTATTTACTATCACAAAGTACGGTGGCCTCGATCCGGCTATTGGTACACGTAGCGCTGGTAATTCTCCTGATGCGTATGCCGGAATAGACGGTGGAAATTATCCAAGCTCAAAAATATTGACTGTAGGAGTAAGCCTTGCATTTTAATAAATAATAATTAAGAAAGTAAAATAAAAATTATGAAAAATAAATGGATAAAAATATTGGCAACCCTTTTACTGGGGGTAACCATTTTTGCCTGTAAAAAATCTTTTTTAGAAACAGAACCTCAGGGTGTGTTTAGTGAAGTTTCTTTGGCAAATGCAAAAG
>NZ_JANPCM010000019.1:0-3882 GCF_031430955.1 Ferruginibacter sp. | reverse complement strand
AGCAGGGTATTTTATATTTTTTTCTACAGAGGGATAAGTGTAGCTGTAACCTTTACCTGGTTGCAATAATAATTTTATGTCCAGCATTTTTGTAACAAGCGGCAGCCAGCTTCCGGTTGCAACAACAACCTGGTCGAAATTAAATTTTCCTTTGTCGGTAATAACAGCAGCAATTGTTTTGCCGCTTTTTTCAAATCCCGTAACGGTGGTGTTAAGCTGCAGTTTAACACCTTTCTCTACCAAATAATTTTTTAATGCCAGCATCATTTTGCCGGGATTAAAATGGCAATCGTCTTTAAATAAAACTGCACCGGCAACATTTACTTCTACATTGGGTTCTAATTTTTGTACATCGGCTTTTTGTAAACGTTCCACTTTTAAACCAAACTGCTCCGCTTCATCTGCCAAATGAAATTCGTGGTCTAATGTTTTTTGTTGCTTACACATCATCAGGCAACCAATAGTTTCCATTTCAAAATTGTCGCCAATATCTGTACGCAAATCATTTATAAGCCTGCGGCTTAATTGTAAAATATTATTTAAATGAGGCGCATTTTTTTGTACAGTTGCTGCGTTACTGTTTTTCCAAAAATGATAGCCCCATTCCATTAACTCTAAACTCAATCTTGGTTTAATATAAAATGGCGAAGAAGGACTGAGCATCCATTTTAAACCCTGGCTAATAATGCCCGGGCTGGCCAATGGCACAAAATGGCTTGGAGATATATAGCCCATATTACCAAACGAACAGCCATCGGTGATATCGCCACGCTCAATAACTGTTACATCGTAACCTTGTTTTTGTAAATAGTAAGCACTGCATAATCCAATTACACCGCCTCCAATAATAGTTACCTTCATACCCACTGCCCAGTAAAGGGGAACCTCAATTCAAAACTATACTGCTGCATAGCACAGAAAAAAATGAATTAAGTTTTGATTATTAAAATGATTTCTATGCAAATCAAAAATATTTTTAAAAATACGCTTTTCTTTAGTCTCCCAAATGCGTTTTACAAAACCTGAAACCCCAATGCATACGGATCATCACCAGTATCAATAGTAATAGAATTGTACCCGTAAATTTTAGCCCAGCCTTCAATACTTGGCCGAATAGCCGCTTTATCCCCAAGCATAACCTCTTCTTCAATTCTGCCGGTAAATTTACTGCCAATTATGCTTTCGTGGATAAATTCATCTCCTTTTTTTAATTTGCCTTTGGCGTACCACTGCGCCATACGTGCCGAAGTGCCCGTGCCGCAAGGGCTGCGGTCAATAGCTTTATCACCATAAAAAACGGCATTCCGTGCTGTTGATGTTTTATCCAGTACCGCACCCGTCCATAAAATATGACTGCAACCTTTTATTGTTTCATCTTCCGGATGTACAAATTCATATTTGGCGTTGATATTTTTTCTTAATTCTCTTGCCCAACTTATTAATTTATCAGCAGTATAATTTTCTAATCCTTTAAATTTTTTTTGTACATCTACAATGGCATAAAAATTCCCGCCATAACTCACATCAATAATTAATTCGCCTAACTCAGGGCAATCAACTGTTAATTCTGTTGCTGCTAAATAAGAAGCTACGTTTGTTAGTTTTACTGATTTTACTTTTCCGTTTTGTTCAGTATAAGTAATGTTGACTAACCCCGCCGGGGCTTCCATCTTTACAATACCTTTTACTTTGGGCTGTATCAATCCTTCTTCAATCGCAATTGTTATTGTTCCAATTGTTCCATGGCCGCACATGGGCAGGCAACCGCTGGTTTCAATAAATAAAACAGCCACATCATTTTCTGGATCATGTGGTGAATATAAAATACTCCCACTCATCATGTCGTGCCCACGGGGTTCGTACATTAATCCTTTTCTTATCCAGTCAAATTCTTTTAAAAAATGCTGGCGTTTATCACTCATGTTATTGCCTTGCAATACCGGGCCGCCTTCTTTTACAAGGCGTACGGGATTGCCGCAGGTGTGGGCATCAATGCAGGTAAATGTTTGTTTCATTTTATCTTTCAAAATTAAGAGAGTCCGTTCAAACTCTTGGAGGGTTATTTTAGCCTTTCATTTATTTTAAGGCTATACAAAACCCTCCAAGAGTTTTGTACCAGTTTGCTCATCGCAAACTCTTGGAGGGGTTATTGCAATCTCAGATTTTTTTAAGGCTTTTGCAAAACCCTCCAAGAGTTTTGTACTGCTATTCTAAAAATTTATATTTCGGATCAATTGGTTGCTCGTGATATTTGATAAACTGATCTAACCCTCCAAACATATCCAGGACATAATTTCTTTCCAACTTTGTTGGCATGTTACTTAAAAATTTTTTGTAGGAAGTATGTGGCCAGTCTTCAAGCGATTTTACAAATCTATGATGCACAGGATTTGCATGCAGGTAATGCACCACCTTACAAAATGAATTGTCAGTATTAATTTCTTCGCTTTTCAAATTCTGCATAAATAAACTGCCTTTGCGATTATAAAATTTATTAAATGATTGGGTGTAGCTATTGAAAAAGTTTGAATAGGCTTTATTGGCTTTTTTAAATAAGTAATCCTGCTGGTTAAACACAAGTTGGTTATTGTTGGATAGTATTTGCTTTGTTTTTATTTGCTGTTCAAATTGTTTTGTTAATTCTTCTTCTGTTTTAAGTTGTGCTAAAAGGTGAAAATGGTTGGCATTAAGCTGTAGGCATATATTCTGGAAACCGGCAAAATATGTGTATTCATTTGCTGTAGAAAGAAAAAATAATTCCTTTCTTCTAAAAAGATATTTTCATTGCCATTTGCATGGTTATAAAGATGATAAAAATTACCCGGCTGCATATTTTTTATAATTATAGATGTAAGCTTTCTTATACAAATTTTTTTGGTGCCTCGATAAAACACTTGGAGGGTTTTACAAACACTTCAAGTATTAAGAAACTAAGCAAAACCCTCCAAGTGTTATGAAGAGTCGGCAAAACCCAAAAGAGTTTTAAGGAATTACGTATCATTTTTTCACCGCCACACCCACCATACTATCCGCCGTGCCGTAATATAAAAAATATTGATTTTTAAAGTATACCAGTCCTTCAATAAATGTTGTACCCGAAGTATATTGACCTTTTATTTCGTGCGGTAAATCTGGTTTAATAAAATAAGTAGTGCAGCGGTCCAATAATTTTTCAGGATGTTTGGCATCAAACAAAGCCTGGCCACCACAATAAATTCCTTTTGCAAGCAAAGGGTCTGCGTCATCATTTTCTGCATTCTTTCCATTATATAATAAAACAATTCCTTTATTGGTAAGTATTGCCGGCGGGCCGGGTTCTACTACATGGCTGTCGAACATTTTTTTTCTTGCAGTTAATATTGGTATCAATTCTTTATTGTTATCTGTTAACGGTATCCAGTTAATTAAATCGGTTGATGCTGCTAAATACACGGGGCCTTCGCCCCAATACATCCAGTACTTACCATTAATTTTTGCAGCAATAAATTTTCCATTTTTTAATTTTGTAACAACCGACCCGGATTTACTCCAGGTGTTTAAATATTTTCCATCATAAGCTTTTAAAAAAGCAGGCCCTTGTTTTTTCCAATGCAATAAATCATTTGATGTGGCTACACTTAATCTTGCAACATCCCGGTTCCAACTGGTGT
This sequence comes from Ferruginibacter sp., assembly GCF_031430955.1. Classification (GTDB taxonomy): domain Bacteria; phylum Bacteroidota; class Bacteroidia; order Chitinophagales; family Chitinophagaceae; genus Ferruginibacter. The sequence goes on along the minus strand of NZ_JANPCM010000019.1, from coordinate 232 downwards.
ACATCAAAACATAACTTCCCTTTTCGTTTTCAACTATTCTTGGGTCTTCACAACCGCCTGGGTAATCGTATTTAATAAATTCGCTGCTGTCGGGGTATAATACCGGCTCAGGATTTTTTTTAAAATGAATGCCGTCATCACTCACAGCTATTCCAATCCTGGAAGTACGCATACCAATACCCACGCCGGGAATATCTTCGGCTCGAAATAAAATATATACTTTATTATTTCT
>NZ_JANPCM010000018.1:0-3033 GCF_031430955.1 Ferruginibacter sp. | reverse complement strand
AGGGATAACCGGCAAAAGCAAAATTGTTGGCAAAAATACCTGGCTTATTCATCACCCAACTTTCGCTGCCATATATTGTACTGGGAGTAAAAATTTTTCCTAAACCGATCATTAAAGAATCACCATTCATTCTTCCTGCAGATGCAAATTCGTTTCCCGGAAAATCGAATGTGGCACCACCGTAACAACTGCCAATACCAATACTGGTACCGGAATCGCAATAAACCTTCAACTGTTGCAGCCATTGAGTGGTATTGGTATCGGTAATGTTTTTAAAACTAAATTCTTTATCGCCTACATGAAAAGATGAATAACCCTGTTTGTATAATCCATGACTGTCGAACCATAGCGAACCAATTTTAGCATGATGCTCCTCTAAAATTTTTTTCATCTTTATTACAGCTTCCTCATCTGATGTTACGGCGAGGTAATGAAATTTTTTACCGGTAACATCATTCACATATGCCTGCGCCTTAACAAATACAGAAGAAAAATGAAAGCCTTTATCTTTACCGGTAATATAAAAATTGTGAATTTCCTGCTGTGCAATTGCAGTGATTATTAAAAATGCAGATAACAGTGCAGCTGATAATTTTTTCATAATGCTGATTTTTTTATTGTAAAACTATCAGGAACTGAAGCAGTTTCATAATTGATATACAGGAAGAAAAAGGATATTGAAGTGTTTATTAATAAAAAGAAGTACTTACCATCGGAGAAAAAGGGTATTTAATTTCGGTAGATGAATTTTGAAAATAAAATGCATTTTACCGTAAACAAAGTTTTATAATTACGGAAAAGCCGTAAATTTATTTTATCATGACAGAAAGAAACCTGCAAAAAGAATTATTCAATTATATTAAAGATGGCTTGCCACCTCATATATCGCTGGTAGATACACTTGCCGAACTGCTGGATATTAGTTATGATAGTGTGTACCGAAGAATACGTGGAGAAAAACCTATTACCTTAAATGAATTGAAATTACTTTGCGAAAAATTTAACCTTTCGCTGGACCAGGTGCTGCAGTTAAAAAGTAATAAAATTCTTTTTACTGATCCAGAGCCAGAAGAAAGCCCTAAATTTTTTAAACAGTACATGGAAGGTTTGATGCATTTGCTGAACAGCTTTAAACCATTTACAAAAAGAGAGATGTTATACCTGAGTAAGGATGTTCCCATTTTTCACTTTTTTTATTACAAAGAATTAACAGCCTTTAAAGCATTTTTTTGGGATAAGAGTATTTTAAACAACCCGGATTATGATGGAAAAAGTTTTAGTTTAAAAAATTACGATGTTGCAGAATCTTTTGCAACAGGGCAAAAAATTTTACAGGAGTATAATGAAATGCCTTCATCAGAATTATGGAATTACGAAAGCATTAACAGCACCATTTTACAAATAGAATATTACCGTGATGCCGGTATTTTTGAAACTGCAGAAGACCTGAATATTGTTGTGGACAGTTGCGATGCCATGCTGCAGCATTTGCAAAAGCAGGCAGAAAAAGGAGTGAAATTCTTACCCGGCGCAGGTGAAGCCGGGTATAAAGCACCATTGAAATTATACATCAACGAAATTATTTTAGGCAACAACAGTATAATGGTAGAGCTGGATGGCCACCGCACTTCTTTTATTAATTACATTGTACTAAAATACATCAGCAGCAGCGATAAAACCTTTACCGAAAAAACATTTAATAATTTTAATAACCTCGTCAGCCGTTCGGTAATGATTAGTGGCACCGGCGAAAAAGAAAGAAACAAATTTTTTAAAACTTTAAGAGAAAGGGTACTGGCATGCAAAAAATAAAACTTATAGAATGTCCACGTGATGCGATGCAGGGCTGGAAACATTTTATACCTGCACAAACAAAGATTGATTACATCAATGCATTATTAAAAGTTGGTTTTGATACAATTGACTTTGGAAGTTTTGTAAGCCCGAAAGCAATACCGCAAATGGCGGATACAAAGGAGGTAATTGGCAATTTGGAATTAGGAAGCAGTACTTCAAAGTTGTTAGCTATAATAGCTAATGAAAGAGGCGCAACAGATGCGGTGGTGTATGACGAAATTACTTATTTAGGTTTTCCATTTTCTGTTTCTGAAACTTTTCAAAAAAGAAATACTAATTCCACTATTGAAGAATCTTTGATAAGGGTAGAGGAGATACAAAATCTTTGTATAAAAAATAAAAAGGAACTGGTGGTGTATATTTCTATGGGATTTGGCAATCCTTACGACGATGAATATAATGAGTCGATTGTATTTAACTGGGTAGATAAATTAGTGGCGATGGATGTAAAAATAATTTCTCTGGCAGATACAGTTGGATTAGCTACTGCGGAACAAGTTAAAAGTGTAACAAAATATTTAGTTGATTCTTTGCCTGATATTGAAATTGGTGTTCACCTGCATTCAACCGCAACCAACTGGAAGGAAAAAGTGGAGGCCGCCCTGGCGGCCGGGTGCAAAAGATTTGATGGTGCATTAAAAGGAATTGGCGGTTGCCCGATGGCTGACGATGAATTAGTAGGTAATATGGATACAGAATTGATGATACCGTATTTTGAAGAATTAAATTTACTTAACCATTTAGATAAAGATGCTTTAGAGCAATGCAGTAATTTAGCCGCCAGCATATTTATATAATTCGTAGAATTCGTGTAATTTGTGGGCATGGATTTTCATTTGCAGTTTTCTCCAAAACAGTTATCCCAAAAAATTAATCACCGGCATAAATTATTGCTGATGGGCAGCTGCTTTACCGAAAACATCGGCGATAAATTAGTGGCACATAAATTTTCTGTACTCCAAAATCCCAATGGTATTTTATTTAACCCTGTTAGTGTAAAACAGGCTGTTGATAATTACATTGTTAATAAGGTTATTGATGAAAAGGATTTATTTTATTTAATTGAAGCGTATCATAGTTGGCAGCACCACAGCCGTTTTTCTGGTATTACCAAAGATGATGCAGTTAATAAAATAAACACTTCTACCCATACAGCACATCATTATTTAAAAGAAA
>NZ_JANPCM010000017.1:0-4114 GCF_031430955.1 Ferruginibacter sp. | reverse complement strand
AACCGATGTTTTGTCAAAAAGAGGTTTAGCGGAGAAAAAAAATTACGATGATATTGATGGTGCTCCTGAAGAAAAAGAAAGGGGTATTACAATTAATACAGCTCACGTTGAGTATGCTACCGACACCCGTCACTATGCTCACGTAGATTGTCCGGGTCACGCCGATTATGTAAAGAACATGATCACTGGTGCTGCTCAAATGGATGGTGGTATCCTTGTAGTTGCGGCTACTGATGGACCCATGCCACAAACTAAAGAGCATATCTTGTTGGCTCGCCAGGTAGGTGTACCTCAATTAGTTGTTTTTATGAACAAAGTTGATTTGGTAGATGATCCTGAATTATTAGAATTAGTTGAAATGGAAATTCGTGAGTTGTTAACTTCTTACGGTTTTGATGGTGATAATACACCTATTATCCAGGGTTCTGCTACTGGCGCATTAGCCGGCGAAGAAAAGTGGGTTGCAAAGATCAATGAGTTAATGGACGCAGTAGATAGCTATATTCCAATTCCTCCACGTTTAGTTGATTTACCTTTCTTAATGAGTGTGGAAGATGTATTCTCTATCACTGGCCGTGGTACTGTTGCTACTGGTCGTATCGAAAGAGGTCGTATTAAAGTGGGTGAAGCAATGGAAGTAGTTGGTTTAATGGAAAAACCATTATCTACAACTTGTACTGGTGTGGAAATGTTTAAAAAATTATTAGACGAAGGTGAAGCTGGTGATAACGCAGGTCTTTTATTACGTGGTATTGAAAAAACCCAGATCCGTCGTGGTATGGTATTGTGCAAACCAGGTTCTATAACTCCGCATACCGAATTTAAAGGGGAAGTTTATGTATTAAGCAAAGAAGAAGGCGGACGTCATACTCCATTCTTCAACAAATACCGTCCTCAGTTTTATTTCCGTACTACGGATGTAACTGGTGAAGTTACTTTGAATGCAGGAACAGAAATGGTTATGCCTGGTGATAATACATCTTTAAATGTGGTGTTAATTCAACCAATCGCAATGGAAAAAGGTTTGAAATTTGCGATTCGTGAAGGTGGCCGTACAGTAGGTGCTGGTCAGGTAACTGAAATTGTAAAATAAAAAGACTTTAAGTTCTCTTTAGAGAATTTAGAAAGTTTATAAATTAATAACAAAGTACCTTTGGTTTTAACCTTGGGTACTTTGTTCTTTAAAAAGTTCTTTAAAAAATTACAAATTTTCTCCTTGTCCCCCTTTAGGGGATAGGGGCATGCGGGCATGGTGCAACGGCTAGCATACGGGTCTCCAACACCCTTGATCTGGGTTCGAATCCTAGTGCCCGTGCAAAAAGATGCTAATCCTTATTATGGGATTAGCATCTTAAATTTTAATTAAATAAAAGTTTAAAATGAGCAAATTAACAACCTACATCAGTGATTCTTACAAAGAATTATTGCATAAAGTAACCTGGCCTTCGTGGGATCAGTTGCAGCAATCTACCATGATTGTTTTAGGCGCTACGCTGGTAATAACAGCAATGGTTTGGGTAATGGATGTTGCCGCTAACAGTACACTGAAATTTATTTACTCTTTATTTTAATTGATTATGGAAGAAACAACACCAATTGTAGAAAAAGCAGAGAAAGCAGAAAAAGAAAGTAAATGGTATGTGCTTCGTGTAGTTAGTGGTAAAGAACGCAAAGTAAAGGAATACCTTGATAAAGACGTTATCCGTAACGGATGGGGTAATATAGTAAAACAGATTTTTTTACCGGTAGAAAAAGTATACAAAGTTGCCAATGGTAAAAAAGTAATGAGGGAAAGAAACTTCTACCCCGGTTATATTATGATTGAAGTTGCGGATGGTAAATTGCACGATGACATGATTCAGTCTATGAGCAATGTAAGCAACGTTATGCATTTTTTAACTGATGGTAAAGGAAGCAAGGGCAATATTATTTCTTTGCGTAAAGCAGAAGTAAATAAAATGCTGGGTAAGGTAGATGAGATGAGTGATGTAGGCGGTGTAACCATGAGCGAACCATTTATTATTGGCGAAACCGTAAAAATAATCGACGGGCCTTTCAACGATTTTAACGGGGTAATTGAAGAAGTAAACGACGAAAAGAAAAAAATAAAAGTGCAGGTAAAAATATTCGGCCGTGCCACACCGGTAGAGCTAAGCTACATGCAGGTAGAAAAATTAACCTAAAGTATTTAAGCCACAGTTTGTGGCTTTTTTTATAACATCAAAATATAGTGTATGAAAAAATTATTATTCTTACTTACAATTGTAATGAGCAGTATTTCTTTAATGGCGCAACCTCCTAAAGGCCCTGCAAAAAAAGGAATGACCTTTGGTATTAAAACAACTGCTGAGGGCGCTGTTGCAGCAAATGAATTAACTAATGTAATGGCTGAAAAAACAACAGCCGATGTAAAAGTAAAAGGGACCGTTACAGAAGTTTGCAAAGCTGAAGGTTGCTGGATACGCATGCAAACCGCCAGCGGTACTATGCTTATAAAAATGAAAGACCACAGTTTTACAGTGCCCCTGGCATTAAATGGTAAAACTATTGTTGCCGATGGTATTGCCGAATTAAAAGAAACTTCTGTAGAAATGCTGAAGCACTATGCCGAAGATGCTGGAAAAAGCAAAACAGAAATTGAATCGATAACAGCTCCTAAAAAAGAAATTGTTTTGCAGGCTAAGGGTATATTGGTGCTGTAAGCAATAATTAATTGGTTTAAATCCCCGCCGCAAGTGGGGATTTTGTTTTTGGAAACATATTTGATGATTAAGGTATTGCATTGTCTGCACAACTGTTTTAATAGAACCCAAACTAAACTGCTATTGAATTTCTTTAAAAAAACTCCAATCTCCACTCAAAAATCTAAAATAAATACCTACCTTCGCCGTCCCAAAATAGTTCTTAAAGGAAATATTATTGAATTGGGAGTCTTGCCTCAGGCTAGACGCTATCACCAAAAAAATTAAAAAACAATGGCAAAAGAAATCACTGGCTATGTTAAACTCCAATGCAAAGGAGGACAAGCCAATCCTGCACCTCCAATTGGGCCTGCTCTGGGTTCTAAGGGAGTAAACATCATGGAGTTCTGTAAGCAATTTAATGCACGGACCCAGGATAAACCCGGTAAAGTACTTCCCGTATTAATTACCGTTTATGCTGATAAATCATTCGAATTTATCATTAAAACTCCACCGGCACCTGTACAATTACTGGAAGCTGCAAAACTGCAAAGCGGCAGTAAAGAACCCAACCGTAATAAAGTAGGTAAAGTTACTTGGGCACAGGTAGAAGAGATTGCAAAAGATAAAATGGCCGATCTTAACGCCTTTACTTTAAACAGCGCCATGAGCATGATTGCCGGCACTGCACGCAGTATGGGATTAACTGTTGACGGAAAAGCCCCCTGGGAAAATTAATTATCAACCAAAAATTTGTAAAAAATGATTACGAAAAAAAGAAAAGTAGCAAATACTAAGGTTGATATTAATAAAGCTTATTCCCTTAAGGAAGCGTCAACTTTAGTAAAAGAAATTAACACCACAAAATTTGATAGTTCTGTTGATTTACACATTAAATTAGGTGTAGATCCTAAAAAAGCAGACCAGGCCATTCGTGGTACGGTATCATTACCACACGGTACTGGTAAAACAAAAAAAGTATTGGTTTTATGTACACCCGATAAAGTAGCCGAAGCAACAGCTGCCGGTGCTGATTATGTTGGGCTGGAAGAATTTATTACCAAAATAGAAGGTGGCTGGACGGATATTGATGTTATTGTAGCCACTCCATCTGTAATGCCTAAAATTGGTAAACTGGTTAAATTATTAGGGCCACGTAACTTGATGCCTATTCCTAAAACAGGTACTGTAACCAATGATGTAACCGGTGCTATCAACGATTTAAAAGGTGGTAAAATTGCATTTAAGGTAGATAAAGTGGGTATCATCCATGCATCTATCGGACGTGTAAGTTTTGCCTCTGATAAAATTGCAGAAAACAGCCAGGAATTAATTAATGCCATCATGAAATTAAAACCTTCATCATCAAAAGGTACTTATTTAAAAGGCGTTAGCATGGCAAGTACTATGAGCCCCGGCATTGCGATCGACAC
>NZ_JANPCM010000016.1:0-12997 GCF_031430955.1 Ferruginibacter sp. | reverse complement strand
GGTAAAATAAACACTGCCGATAAAACTGTAATTGGCAACCCAACACCTGATTTTACTTATGGCGGATCAGTAACTTTTAATTATAAAGGTTTCGATTTAGGCATTGATGTGGGTGGAGTTTATGGCAATGAAATTTACAGGAACTGGGGTGGAACAGAATCTCCATTTCAACGTGTAAATTATCCTGCTTTTAAAATTAACAGGTGGCATGGAGAAGGTACTTCTAACTTTGATCCTATTTTAGGACAGGATCACCGTATCAATTACGAAGCCTCTACTTACGGTATCGAAGACGGCAGTTATTTCAGGATAAGAAATATACAGGTTGGCTACAACTTTGCCCAGAGCATACTATCAAAAACTAGGGTGGTTAAAAACCTTCGTTTATTTGGTAATGTACAAAATCCTAAAACCTTTAAATGGAATTCCGGTTATACAGCAGAATTTGGTGGTGGTGCCCTGTCTTTTGGCGTAGATAATGCAGGTGGTGCAATACCAGTAGTAGCAACCTTTGGCTTAAACGTAACGTTTTAATTTAAAATAAAAATAAACAAACACAGATATGAAAAAGACTAAAAGAATTTCATCAGCTATTTTGCTTCTTGCGCTGCCTGTTTTGTTTATGGCAAGCGGATGCGAAAAATTTTTAGACCGTAAGCCATTAACAGCCTCCCTTGATGATATTAACCAGGGCGGAATAGAAGGCCAGGTATTTGGCTTATACAGTGCTATAAAAGATTATGATATCGGGAACGTTTTTGGTGGTATTCCCTGGCAGGGTGTACACAATTTCCGTTCGGATGATTCTGAAAAAGGAAGTGATGCGGCTGATGGTGCCGAATGGGTAGCTCCATTTGATAATTATGCTTATGTAAAAGATCTGTGGGCTACTAATTTTTATTGGGAAGCGCATTATCGTTTGATCCATCTTACCAATACTGCAATTCAAACGGCTGATTCTTTAAAACTGTCAGATATAGATTCTAAGGTAAATATAGCTGAAGCCCGTTTCTTCAGGGCATTTGCCTATTTTGATATGGTAAGAACTTTTGGAGATGTACCTAAAATTGATTTCAGGTTATATGATCCTGCACAGGCTAATATTGCCAAGTCACCTGCATCAGCTATCTGGGCTTTAATTGATACAGACCTTCAATATGCAACTGCAAATTTACCTACCGTATGGGGTTCTAAATATCCCGGCAGGTTAACCAGTGGTGCGGCTAAAGCGCTGTTGGCAAAAGCCTACATATTCAGGGGTAATTGGGCACAGGCGCTTAGTTTAAGCCAACAGGTTATAGCTTCGGGAACGTATTCACTGTTTCCAAGCTATCATGGAATATTTAAAGATGCCGGCGAAAATTGCAGCGAATCTATTTTAGAATGGCAAAATTATATGGGGCCAAACAGAACGGATGATAAAGGATCGTGGTATGCCACATGCCAGGGCGTTAGGGCATCTAATTCAAGCGGATGGAATTTAGGCTGGGGATGGAATACTCCAACTGATGCGTTCGTAAATTCTTTTGAAGCCAATGATCCGAGAAAAGGTTCTTCTGTATTATTTTCCGGACAGTCAGATGACCCCTCAACCGGTGGTTACGGCAGTGTTTTACCTGCTTATCCAACAGTAGTACCAAGAAAATACTGGAACAAAAAAGTATATGCCGATCCTGCTGTAAGGGCATCTACCGGATGGTTAGATGGTGCTTACTGGATTAACCAAAGAGTGATAAGGTATTCAGATGTAGTGTTAATGGCTGCTGAGTGCTTAAACGAAACTGGTAGCGGTGTACAAGCAGCAACATTAATGAATCAGGTACGCAGCAGAGTTGGATTGCCTGCTGTTGCATTTGTTAGCCAGGCTCAGTTAAGAACCGCAATAAAAGCAGAAAGAAGAAGTGAGTTAGGCTTAGAAGGCGAAAGATTTTTTGACCTGGTAAGATGGGGCGATGCTGTTTCTGTGCTTGGCCCGCTGGGTTATGTTAATAGATGCAGATTTTATCCAATACCTCAACCGGAAATAGATAAATCTGGCGGTAAACTGGTACAAAATCCTGAATGGTAATTAATAAATGCATACAACTGTAAACGAATTTACAGTTGTATTTTTTCGTTTATCAAACTAAAAAATTTTTATGAAAAAATACAATCAACTACTACAAACTGTATTTTTTGTTTTTACGCTTTGTATGGTGTTGCTTGCCTGCCAAAAAATAAACAGGCCTCCACTTGGCGATTATACAAAAGATGCTAACCCTCCTGGGGGGCCTTTAAAATTTTATGCAGCTTTTGATGGTACCAGTTCAGATAAATTGATGAATGCCGTTGACAGTGTTAGAGCGACTTTTCCTTCGGATAATCCATTTACTTCAGTAGCTGGCATTACCGGAAAAGGCATTCAGGCTAATGGTACCAAAGCAATTAAATATCCCTCTGCAAATGATTTTAATGGAGTAACAAGCTGCACCATATCCCTGTGGGTAAATAACGTTGTTAACCCGAATACGGAATTATATTTCTCACTGGTAAGTAAAGATTACTGGCATGAGAGTGCTGCATTTTTATTAGTAGAAAATGCCGCAGTAGATAAGTGTACTTTTAAATTTGCCTTGCAGGATCATTGGGTGGAGTTTACCGGCCAATCTTTTACAAAACCACTTTTTAATGGTCAATGGCATCATTTAGCATTTGTTTATAATGAGACTACTTCGATTTTAAAAGTTTATTTTGATGGAACAGAAGTTCCCACACCAGGAAACTCAGGAAATTTTGGTATTGGTAAGCTTAATATAAAAAATGCGACCAATTTAGTTGTGGGAGGATGGAATAAGCATGCAGGTTTAAGTGGCCCTACCGATTCCTGGATCAGTGGTTTTACCGGAAAGATGGATCAATTCCGCTTGTATGGCAAAGCCCTTTCTGCTTCAGAGATTTTGGCTTTATACAACAGCAAATTGTAATTTATATTCTAAGTCTTTAGCAAGTTCATTAGTAAAAAAGGGCTGATACATTAATTGTTCGGCCCTTTTATCTTTAAATAATTCTATCAAACTTATTTTATAAATGTATTGCAACAGAAATTTTTCCGGATACTTTTTTTTGTTTTGTATACTGACTATTGTATTTTTTTCTTCTTGTAAAAACAATACAACCTTATTCGAAAGTTTACCTGCATCAAAAACTAATATCAATTTTAAAAATCAATTAGAAAAAAAGAAACTCTTTAATATTCTCTATTACCTCTATTATTATAATGGCGGTGGCGTGGCCACCGGCGATATTAATAATGATGGGTTACCGGATATTTATTTTGCTGCCAACAGCAAAGGCAATAACAAATTATATCTCAATAAAGGCAATTTTGAATTTGAAGACATTACTGCTAAAGCAAATGTTGCAGGCACTGCTGATTGGAATACCGGTGTAACAATGGCTGATGTAAACAGTGATGGCTACCTGGATATATATGTGAGTACAGTAAGCGGTAAATATGGATTAACAGGCCACAACGAATTATTTATTAATAATAAGAACAACAGCTTTACTGAAAGTGCTGCAGCCTATGGATTAAACACTTCCTGCTTTACCACCCAAACTGCTTTTTTTGATTACGACCACGATGGTGACCTGGATTGTTATATGCTTAATCAATCTCATCATCCCCATGCAAATATTGTTGATACCATTAACCGAAAAAATTATGACTCACTTTCCGGCGACAGGTTTTACAGAAATGATTTAAGTAGTACAGGAAAGTTTACTGAAGTTTCAAAAGCAGCAGGCATTTACCAGAGTAATCTGGGTTATGGTTTAGGTATTGCAGTGGCAGATATAAACAACGATGGCTGGGATGACATTTATATTGGCAACGATTTTCATGAAAATGATTATTACTATGTAAATAATGGTAATGGCACTTTTACCGAAGAAGGTGCTAAACATTTTCGTCATTACAGCCGCTTTAGTATGGGCAACGATGTAGCCGATTATAATAACGATGGCCAGCTGGATATAGTAACAGTTGATATGCTGCCTCCCGACGAAAAAACATTAAAAACCTATGGCAGCGATGAAAACCCTGACATCTATAAAGTAAAATTAACCATACCCGGTTACCAAAATCAGTATTCAAAAAATTGTTTGCAACGCAACAATGGAAATGGTGTAAGTTTTAGCGAGACCGCTTTGCAAAGCGGCGTATCGGCAACAGACTGGAGCTGGAGCCCCCTGTTTGCAGATTTTGATAACGACGGTAATAAAGATTTATTTATCTCCAGCGGTATTGTAAAACGCCCTGTAGATTTAGACTTTGTTCGCTTTGCAGATAAACAAAAAGCTAAAGGCATGGATGCTACTGATAAATATGATGATGAAACTATTGCGGCTATGCCCGATGGAGATGCTCATCCATTTTTATTTAAAGGCGATGGCAATTTAAGTTTTAAAGAAGTAAGTGAAAGCTGGGGAACACAAAAATTAAAAGGCTGTTCCAATGGTGCGGCTTATGCAGATTTGGATAATGATGGTAATCTTGACCTGGTGCTAAATTGCCTGAATGCTCCTGCACAGATTTTAAAAAATAATGCACCAAAGAAAAATTTTATAGATATCACTTTTAAAGGCGACAGTATTAATACATCAGGCATTGGTTGCAAAGCCTATGTTTTTGCCGGTGGTAAAATGCAATACCAGCAACTGATGGCGGTAAGAGGATTTATGTCTTCCTCCTCTGCACAATTGCATTTTGGTTTTGACAGTATTAAAATAATAGACAGTGTATTATTGGTTTGGCCCAATCAAAAATACCAGGTTATTAAAAATGCTGCTATCAATAAAAATTTGACTGTAAATAAAAATAATGCACAAAACGATTTTGTTTATAATAATTTTTTTCCTGCAAAAAAAGAAATTATGACAGATATCTCTGCACAGGTAAACTGCAAATGGAAACATATTGAAAATGATTTTGTGGATTACAATATGCAATACCTTATTCCGCATGCATTATCAACAAGGGGTCCAAAGCTGGCAGTAGCGGATGTAAACAAAGATGGTCTGGATGATTTTTATGCCTGTGGTGCAAAATTTCAACCGGGTGTTTTAATGATACAGCAACCTAATGGAACTTTTAAAGAAAGTGATACGGCACTGTTTAATAAATTTGCTATAAGCGAAGAAGTAGATGCTGTTTTTTTTGATGCCAACGGCGATTCATCTTTAGACCTGTTGGTAATAAGTGGTGGCAACGAAATTCCTGTAAACGGAATTGCTTTATTAGATAAACTGTATATCAATGATGGTAAAGGTAATTTTACTAAAGAGGCCAATCCCATGTCGGTGGTGTTTGAAAATAAAAGTTGTGTTACCGCAGCTGATGCAGACAATGATGGCGATATAGATTTTTTTATAGGCAACATGGCAAGCCCTGCAAAATATGGCCCGCCCACAACATCCTATCTTTTTTTAAATGACGGCAAAGCACATTTTACAAAAGCAGGAGATAACATCATTCCGCTCTCATCTCTTGGCATGGTTACTGCTGCTTCTTTTACTGATATTGATAATGACGGGTGGAAAGACTTAGTGGTTACCGGCGAATGGATGCCCATGAAAATTTTTAAAAATAATAAGGGCAAATTTGTTGAAACGGATATTTTAAAATCAACCGGCTTATGGCAAAGTATTTATACTACTGATGTAAACGGCGATGGCTTTGCTGATATTTTAGCGGGCAATTGGGGATGGAATAATAAATTTTGGGCAGGTAAAAACGGGCCGCTTAAACTGTATGTAAAAGATTTTGATAACAATGGTACTACAGAACAGATAATGGCCTATACGATTGATGGAAAAGAATATCCTTTTTTAGCAAAAGATGAATTGGAAAGAGCGTTGCCGGTATTAAAAAAAGCTTATTTAAAATACAGTGATGTAGCCGGGCAAACAGTGCAATATATGTTTTACGATTTGTTTAAAGATTACCAGGAGCTGCAGGCAGAAGTGCTGGGCTCTTCCTGTTTTATAAATGATGGTAAAGGCAATTTTAAAAGAATGGATCTGCCGGCACCATTACAGTTTGCACCAGTATTTTCTTTTGCACCCAGCTATAATAATCCAAACAGTTATTTAGCCGCAGGAAATTTTTATGGTGTTATTCCATACGAAGGAAGATATGATGCTTTGCAGCCTTCTTTTTTTTCTTACAATAAAAACACCACTGCTTTGCAATATGATAGCCAACTTGCAGGTATTACCGGAGAAGCAAGAGATGCCAAATGGATCAATTATGCAGGAGGCGGAAAAGTTTTAATTATTGCCAGGAATAATCAATCTTTAATTTTTTTAAAACCCAATAATTAATAGTACCATGCGCTTTACTAAATTAATACCCGCAGTTTTTTTATCAGCAGCATTATTGTCTTTAAATTCCAACTGTTCCAAAAGTAAAACGCCTGCACCGGGGCCAGATCCCATACCACCTGTTGTGGTACCCGGCACCATATCATCCTGGATTACTAAAGGAGATAAATCTTCATTACTGCAAAAGCAAAGCAGTTTACTGGCATTCAATTCTGCAATAAATACTAATGCCACTGTAGAAATAGACAGTACCATAACCTACCAAACTGTTGATGGCTTTGGATATACATTAACCGGCGGCAGTGCATTTTTAATTAACCGGTTGCCGGCAGCACAAAAAACAGCGCTGCTGCAGGAACTGTTTGGCAATGGTGAAAATGCCATTGGTATCAGTTACCTGCGCTTAAGTATTGGTGCATCTGATTTAAGTGCCGAAGTATTTAGTTACAATGATCTGCCTGCAGGACAAACAGATATTAATCTTACCAATTTTAATTTATCAAAAGATACTGTTGATCTTATCCCTTTATTAAAAGAAATCCTTTCACTAAATCCTAACATAAAAATTTTAGGTTCGCCATGGAGCCCGCCGGTTTGGATGAAAGATAATAATAATTCAATGGGAGGTGGTTTGCAAATACAATATTATAATGTGTACGCAAATTATTTTGTAAAGTACATTAATGCCATGAAGGCAAAAGGTATTACCGTAGATGCCATCACTATACAAAACGAACCACAGCATGGTGGCAATAATCCCAGCATGGTAATGTCGGCAGCACAACAGGCTGATTTTGTAAAAAATAATTTAGGCCCTGCTTTTAGAACTGCAGCAATTACAACAAAAATAATTATCTGGGATCATAATTGCGATAACCCCAATTATCCCATCAGTATTTTAAATGATGCGGCTGCTAAACAATTTATTGATGGATCTGCATTTCATTTATACAATGGCGATATCAGTGCGCTATCAAGTGTACATGCAGCACATCCTGATAAAAATTTATACTTCACAGAGCAATGGACAGGTGCTAACGGAAGTTTTGATGGAGATTTAAAATGGCATGTAAAAAATGTGATCATCGGCTCCATGAAAAACTGGAGCAAGGTAGCGTTGGAATGGAACCTGGCAAATGATGGTGGTTATAATCCGCACACACCAGGTGGTTGTACAGAGTGTAAAGGCGCTCTAACACTGGATGGAGCAATTAACAGGAATGTTGGTTATTATATTATTGCACATGCATCAAAGTTTGTTCCTGCCGGCTCGGTGCGTATTGAAAGTGTGAATGCAGGTAATATTTATAATGTTGCTTTTAAAATTCCGGACGGAAGAAAAGTTTTAATTGCAGTAAATGATGGCAACACCGAAACAAGTTTTAATATAAAATTTAAAGGTAAATGGGCCACTGCAACTTTACCTGGCGGTGCTGCAGCAACTTATGTTTGGTAAATAAAAAAATTAGTATGAAAAAAATAATAATACCAGTGCTGTTGGCAGCATCAATAAATGCTGTTTATGCGCAAGCCAAAAAAATGCCAACGGCTTTTTCTGTAAATGGGAAAAAAGTAAGTATACATACTACTGCCGATAACAGTGAACTGCGTTTGGCCGAAAACGGTACGGCGGTATTTAAAAATATGCCACAGCCTTTGGAAACACAGGTTTGTGTATTTGCAGATCCAGATAAAACGTTTCAAACATTTTTAGGTATTGGTGGTGCATTTACCGATGCAGCTGCAGAAACATTTGCAAAATTGCCAAAAGATAAACAGCAGGAATTTTTAAAAGCATACTTTGATAAAAAGAATGGTATTGGTTATTCATTTGGCAGAACCAATATTCACAGTTGCGATTTTAGCAGCGATACTTATACCTACATTTCCGAAGGTGATGCAACCTTAAAAACTTTTAATGTACAGCACGATAAACAATTTCGTATTCCGTTTATTAAACAGGCCATTGCTGCAGCTGGGGGTAAGCTTACTTTATTTGCCAGCCCCTGGAGCCCGCCGGCATTTATGAAAACCAACAACGATATTTTGCATGGCGGTAAATTGAAAAAAGAATTTTATCAGCCCTGGGCAAATTATTATACAAAATTTATAAAAGCATACGAGGCCGAAGGAATTCCTATCTGGGGCATCTCTATACAAAACGAACCCATGGCAACACAGCGATGGGAGAGTTGCATTTATAGCGGCGAAGAAGAAAGAGATTTTTTAAAAAATTATTTAGGCCCCACCATGAAACGTGATGGCTATGGCAATAAAAAAATTATTGGCTGGGATCATAACAGGGATTTATTATATCAAAGGGCGAGCACTTTATTAAATGATACAGAGGCTGCAAAATATTTGTGGGGTATTGGTTTTCATTGGTACGAGCCATGGAGCGGGGGTGAACCCATGTTTGATAATTTAAAAAGAGTGCATGAAACTTTTCCTAATACCAATTTATTATTTACCGAAGGCTGTAAAGAAGCCTTTGACCTTACTAAAGTTAACGACTGGAAGCTGGGAGAAAAGTATGGCATAAATATGATCAATGATTTTAATAACGGATCAGTTGGTTTTACAGACTGGAATATTTTGCTGGATGAAACCGGTGGACCAAACCATGTACAAAATTTTTGTTTTGCACCCATTCACGGCAATACCAAAACCGGCGAATTAATTTACACCAACGAATATTATTACATCGGTCACTTTTCTAAATTTATAAAACCGGGTGCAAAAAGAATTGCCTGCAGTGCAAGCCGCAGCCAGTTATTAACTACGGCTTTTAAAAATACTGACGGCAGCGTTGCTGTAATTGTAATGAATCAAAGCGATAACAAAACACCCTATTATTTATGGATAAATGGAAAAGCTGCGGAAGCTACAGCACTGCCTCACTCCATCACCACCTTAACCTTTTAAAAGTATTATATGAAAACTGTAAATGGTAAATATTTATTTTTTTTGCTGGCTCCTTTATTTTTTGCTGCTGATTGCAAAAAAAAAGAAAATATACCGGCGCCTGAGCCGCCACCATCTTTGTTAAATATTTCTGCAGCCAGATTAGATAATGCACCAGCACAAACCAGTGCAGTAAATTACAATGTAAGAACAGGCGTTTCAATAAAATTATCTTTTAATAATGCATTGGATAAAACAAGTGTTGCACCAGCCATTTCTGTTTTAGAAAATAATGCTGTGGCCATACCGGTAAGTTTTAATTATGAAAATAATGACAGCACGGTGGTCATCACTTCATCCTCACCATTAAAAAATTTAGCCCGTTATACTGTTACGGCCACAACCATTTTACAATCGGCTAAAAAAGGAAAACTTAATGCTGATTTTAATTTGCAGTTAATAACGCAAATTGATTCTTCCAGAAAATTTCCTTTGATAAGTGACAATGCTTTATTAGACACTATTCAAAAAAGAACCTTTAAATATTTTTGGGATTATGGCCACCCGGTAAGTGGCCTGGCAAGAGAAAGAAGCAACTCCACACCGGAAACGGTTACCAGTGGTGGTTCTGGTTTTGGCATCATGAGTATCCCGGTGGCCATCAACCGAAATTTTGTTACAAGAGCACAGGGGCTTGCACGGCTGCAAACCATGGTTACATTTTTAAAAACAACAGCACAAAAATTTCATGGCGCTTTTCCGCATTGGTTAAATGGTTCTACCGGTGTAGTAATTCCATTCAGCACAAAAGACAATGGTGCCGATTTGGTAGAAACTTCTTACTTAATGCAGGGGCTTTTATGTGCCAGGCAATATTTTAATGGGGCAGATGCTGCAGAAACAAATTTAAGGAGTGATATTAATATTTTATGGAATGCTGTGGAGTGGGATTGGTTCAGGCAAAATAATCAAAATGTGTTGTACTGGCACTGGAGCCCCAATTATAATTGGGAAATGAACCATCAAATTAAAGGATGGAATGAATGTTTGATTACTTATGTGTTGGGTGCTTCTTCAACCACACACAGCATTCCTGCAAGTGTTTATTCAACTGGTTGGACGGCGAGTGGTACAAACGGATTTACTAATGGCAGCAGTTATTACGGCTACACCTTACCATTAGGCCCGCAATTGGGGGGACCACTTTTCTTTTCGCACTATTCTTTTTTGGGTATTAATCCAAATGGCCTGAATGATGTGTATGCTAATTATCAAACACAAACAAAAAATCATACATTAATTAATTATGAATATTGCAAAGCCAATCCAAAAAATTATTTTGGCTACAGCGATTCTGTTTGGGGATTAACGGCCAGCGATATTCAAAATGGTTATACCGCAAGTTCCCCCACCAATGATGTAAGTGTAATTTCGCCAACTGCAGCTTTATCTTCTTTACCTTACACACCCAATGAAAGTATGAAGGCATTGAAATTTTTCTATTATGTTTTAGGCGATAAAATTTTTAAAGATTATGGTTTTGTGGATGCGTTTTCTTTACAGCAATTATGGTATGCCGATTCTTATCTGGCTATTGACCAGGGGCCAATAATTGTGATGATAGAAAACTACCGGTCGCAATTATTATGGAATTTATTTACCAGTTGCCCCGAAGTAAAAAACGGGATGAAGAATGTGTTGGGCTTTACTGCGCCATATTTGTAAATTCTTTTTACTATAAAATTTAATGCAAAAAAAATCAAATCAATTTTTATTTGTAAAATATAGACGTTTTCCGTTAGTATTATTAAGTATGCTTCTTTGCGTTTTTATTTTGATAAAATGTATAAACGGTACCGAAGAAAAAAAAGAGGTAACAGCAGTAACGGGCTTTAATGATTATGCTGGCTCAGCAAAATGTGCCGGCTGCCACAAAACAATTTACGAAAGCCATCTGCAAACAGCGCATGCCCTCACCGCTCAGCAGGCCAATAAAAAATCTATCATGGGCAGTTTTGAGAAAGGAAAAAATTCTTATGCTTATACTCCTGATATAGTTTTGTCAATGGAAAAAAGAGACAGCGGTTTTTTCCAGGTGGCGTATTTGCGTGGAGAAGAAAAAAAAGCCATGCGTTTTGATATGGTGATTGGGTCAGGTGTAATGGGGCAATCTTTTTTAAACTGGAGAAAAAATAAATTATATCAGTTACCCATCACTTATTTTACCGCTGCCAACAAATGGTCCAACAGTCCGGGTTTTCCTTCTGGTAAAGTATTGATAGACCGCCCCATTACTTCACGATGTTTAGAATGCCATGCTACCTATGCCGAAGGAATTGCTGGCACAGCAATGGAACCATCGGAGTTTGATCATAACAGGATGATGCTGGGTGTTACCTGCGAAAAATGCCATGGCCCTGCAGCAAAGCATGTAGAATTTCAAACTTTGCATCCGCAGGAAAAAACAGCAAAGTATATTGTTAATCCTTCATCACTTTCCAGGCAATTGCAGTTAGATGTGTGCACCGTTTGCCATGGTGGTAATATAGAAAAAACAAAACCTTCTTTTCAATTTACTGCAGGTAAAAACCTTGCAGATTATTTTAAAATAGATACCGCAAGTATAGATGTGGCCAATAACGGCAACGTGGATGTACATGGCAACCAGTATGGTTTGCTAAAAGCCAGTAAATGTTTTCAGTTAAGTAAAATGACCTGCAATACGTGTCATAACACTCATGAAAATCAAAGAAACCAGGCGGCATTATTTTCTCAAAAATGTATGAGTTGTCATAATACCACTGCAGCAACTTTTAAAACTCCTGCCCATAACGAAGTTATTGCAATAGATAAAAATTGTATCGATTGCCATATGCCGGCGCAACCTTCCAAAGCTATTGCGGTTAATATTGAGGGAGAAGAATTTCCACGGGCTTCATTAATACGTACACATTTTATTAGCATTTATCCCGATGCAACAAAGAAATTTAAAGCATTAAAAAAAGGAACTGCTCAATAAAGTATTACATTCTTTTTAAAAAAGTTTTTTTATAATTAATAGGATTACTGCTGTAATAATTTAAAAACTGCCGGTTAAAATTAGAGATGTTATTGTAACCGCACTCGTAGCAAATCTCTGTAACAGAAAGCTCATCTTCCACCAATAGCCTGGCTGCTTTTTGCAATCGCATTTCCTGTACAAAACCCGAAAAAGTTTTACGGGTGCGTTGGGCAAAAAAACGGGAGAAAGCGTTTTCATTCATGCCTGCAATTTTTGCCGCATCAGCTAATTTAATTGCAGTGGAATAATTAATAGTAAGCCAATCGAAAACCTGGCACATCCTGGCAGATTCTTTTTCGTTATACCCAATTTGTGGTGTACTGGTTATGGGTTGTAATTTTTTTGATTCGGACAACAGCGTTAAAATTTCTAAAAGGCTTTGCCAGCGGCGCAATCCTTTTTCAGTAATGATATCATGCAATTTTTTACTCACTGCAATATTTGCCGGCCCCGTTATTTCTAAACCCTGCGAAGTTTTTAATAATAATTGACGGATGGGTTTTGCTTCGGGCAATTGTAAAAAATCGTTACCTAATGATTGTTCAGAAAAATGAATGACAAATGATTTTGCCCTCAGCTTTGAATTTTTTCGGTAAAATTTTTCTTCGTTGCGGTAAGTATGCGGAATGTTTGGTCCTAATAATGCAAGGTTACCCGGTTTAAAATCAG
>NZ_JANPCM010000015.1:0-1571 GCF_031430955.1 Ferruginibacter sp. | reverse complement strand
ATGCATGTGTTGTGAATTAATTTAATTTTCATGTCAAAATAAATTCGACAAAAAACGAGAACAATCAAACGAAAAAAATGTACATTTAAAATAAAAAATTATGAAAAATAAAATCCTATTTGTTGTAAGCCTCCTTTTTGGATTAATGTTTATTAATTCGGGATTAAATAAAATTTTTAATTATATGCCCATGCCGAAAGATATGCCCGAAAGCCTGATGAATTTAATGCAGGCGTTTATGCAAATAACCTGGCTGATGCCCCTTATTGCGGTTGCCGAAATTATTGGTGGCATACTTGTTATTACCAATAAGTACAGGGCATTGGGAGCTATAATTATTTTTCCGGTAATGGTGGGTATTCTTTTAACGCATATTATAAATGCGCCATCGGGCCTTGTAATAGCGTTGGTACTTTTCGCAATCAATCTTTGGATAATAATAGAAAACAGGGCCAAATATTTACCAATGATTAAATAAATTTTTCTGTAAATTTTATTAATAGCTTTTGTCACAGCGGGGCTTTTACACTATTTAATTTTTAATGTAAAACCTGTAACTGTGAAACCCTGCTGTTGTGATATCTTTAAATTATAACTGCCATCCTCATTATTCCAATCTGCATTTATTTTTGGGCTAATGCTGTTAAACCACACTTTAAAATGAATAACATTTGTAAGCAGGGTATTGTTCAATTAAAATCATTTCTCCCAATAAATTCATTAACAAAGATTTCTTTTTAAAAAATAAACTTTATGTACCTCATTTTGTTATTATGTAAACATCCATTTATATGACAAACGAAATTAAAAACAACTATCTCTACCACAAACCACTAACTGCCGAAGCTATTAACAGCTTACAGCAAAAAGGCTACAAGTATTTACAGGTGCAGGGTTTTACCATGGACCATCATGCCGAGTATGTGGAACCGCACTATTTAATGCTGGTACCAAAAAAAGAATTACCGCTGGATATTTACGAACCTATTAACAGCGAAATGGTAAATGAATGGATAAAAAATAACAGCAGTAACGACAGGCTGGAAGTTTTTTTGGCAGACAGCAGGCATACCCACTAATAAGTGTTTTATAAAAGACGATACCGTTATGGGATTTGTGTACTACTGTGTCTTTTCTTCAATACTTCAATAACATCATTCATCAAAAAAACCTTTGCCTGCAGTAAAATTAAATAATGAAATAAAAGATCAGCAGCTTCATCTTTAAATAATTCAGCGTTATCATCTTTTGCCTCAATCACCAGTTCCACCGCTTGCTCCCCAACTTTTTGTGCAATCTTATTTATGCCTTTTGCAAATTGGTGTAAGATGTATCAGCAGGATTATTTTTTCTGTAAATAATAATTTGTTCCAGCTCCTGTAAAAAAATATTATTTGTGTTTTTTTCATTCCAGCAGGTATCGGCACCGGTGTGGCAGATGGGACCTTGTGGTGTTGCTTTAATTAATAAAGTATCATTATTGCAATCTGCTTTAATATCTTTCAATAATGAATAATTTCCGCTCTCCTCATAGCCATTGTTGGTATGCAGCGTTTGCAATGTACCAGGCA
>NZ_JANPCM010000014.1:0-3163 GCF_031430955.1 Ferruginibacter sp. | reverse complement strand
AACTGCCGAAGATGCCGTAGCTACCGCACTTAAAAATAATTACGACATACAATTATTAAGAAATGATTCTGCTGCTTATGCATTAGATAAATCTTATGCAAGGGCAGCATTTTTACCCCGTGTAAATGCAAATACAGGATTGGTATATAATAATAATGATCAGTTACAAAAATTTTCCGATGGCACAACAAGAGAAAGAAATGGGATACGCTCCAATAATTTAGCAGGTGCAGTGCAATTAAACTGGACATTGTTTGATGGCTTTAAAATGTTTGCTACCCGTGATAAATTGAATGAGTTTGTAAAACTGGGCGAACTGAATATTAAAAACCAAATGGTAATAACGGTTGCCGGTGTTTTAAAAAGTTATTACAACATAGTGCATCAAAAGCAGCAGATAAAAGCAGTGGAAGAACAAATGAGCATTAATGAAGAGCGGGTAAAGCAGGCCGATAAAAAATTAAGTGTGGGCCTTGGTGCCAAGCCGGAATTACTGCAGGCAAAGTTAGATTTGAATGCACAAAAAGCGGCCCGTTTAAAAGAGCAAACTTTAGTAGTACAGTATAAAGAACAATTGAACCAGTTGATGAATGTGGCATTAAATACACCTTACGAAGTAACCGATACCATTCTTATTAACAACAATATTTTACTGCCCGATGTAATGATGGCTGCGGAAACAAATAATCCGCAATTACTGGTCACCAAAAAAAATATTGATATTAATTATCTTACTTTAAAAGAAAGAAAAGCCGATCGTTTTCCAATAGTATCATTTAACTCTGCTTACAACTATTCTAAAACAGATAACAAAGCAGTTGTAAATCCTTTTACGCCGTTGTTCAACCGCAACAATGGATTTAATTATGGCATTGGCGTAACCATTCCTGTTTTAAATGGCTTTAATACCAAACGGTTGATACAGCAAACACAATTAGATATTGATTATCTCAAACTCTCCTATCAAAATCAAAAATCGCAAATTGAGTTAGGCATAACCAATGCTTTTAAAGATTACGAATTACAAAAGCAGGCATTGGTATTGGAAGAAGAAAATATTTTACTGGCCAAAGAAAATGTAATGATTTCGCTGGAGCGTTACCGTCTCGGCATCTCCACTTATTTAGAATTAAGAGAAACACAAAAAAGTTTAGAAGACGGTTATAACCGTTTACTGCTTGCCCGTTACAACACCAAACTTGCCGAGATAGAATTGATGCGGTTGAAAGGTGATCTGGTTAAATAATTTTCAGGGCCAAAAATGAGTAAAAGAGTTTTCGCAGCAATTTTATTGGTGTGCCCCTCTGCCGAGTTTCGTGTCTCACGAACCTTTTTGCGTTGTACAACAGTTTGGTTCGTGAGAAACGAACCTCGGCAAAGATTTAATTTAAATAATCTCTGCTCAGAATCATAGATAACTAAAATCTACAGGCGCCCATTTTTTTACTAATTTTACAATACTTAAATACAAAACAATGAAAGTACTGTAAGATATAAAAGATAACAAAGCGCCTTTTGTAATGGAAGTGCTTAAGAACTTTCCGTTCGTAAAAACAACATCATTATCGCCTGCTAAGGCATTGTTAATGGAAGAGTTGAAAGAAGCTGCAGAAGAAATGAATAAAATAAAAGCAGGCAAAAAGAAAGCCCGTAACGCTGAAGATTTTTTAAATGCACTATAGTGTAAAATCAATTGCCGTTTTTGAGCGCCAGGCAAAACGCCTGATAAAAAAATACCCGTCTCTTAAAACAGAACTTGCACAATTAATTCAACTTTTAAAAAAATCACCGGAGCAGCAGGGCACTTCACTTGGCAACAGCTGTTACAAAATAAGAATGTCTATTGCATCAAAGGGCAAAGGCAAAAGTGGCGGTGCAAGAGTTATTACACACCTGCAAATTTTACAATCAACTGTTTTTTTACTTTCTATTTACGATAAGTCGGAGCAAACTGATATTAGTGACAGTGAATTAAAAGATTTACTTAAATTGCTGCAATAAAATATTTTTACTGCACAATAATTATCTTGTGAAAAATAATCTTAAACAAATACACCAATGAGCAATCCTTTAGTGGGCATTATTATGGGCAGCGAAAGCGACCTGGACATTATGAAAGGCGCCGCCGAAATGCTGCGCCAGTTTGAAGTAGAACCTGAACTCACCATAGTATCTGCACACCGTACGCCGGAGCGTTTACGGGAGTACGCCAGCAAAGCCAAAGAGCGTGGCATAAAAGTAATTATTGCAGGCGCCGGTGGCGCTGCACATTTGCCGGGCATGGTTGCGGCCAATACTATATTACCTGTAATTGGTGTGCCCGTAAAATCCAGCAACAGTATAGATGGCTGGGATTCTGTTTTATCTATTTTGCAAATGCCTTACGGCGTACCGGTAGCAACTGTTGCATTAAACGGCGCAAAAAATGCCGGCATATTAGCCGCACAAATTTTAGCGCTGCATGATACCAGCATTGCCGGAAAATTAGAAGCCTACAAAGAATACCAGGATGATATTGTAAAAGAAAGTGTGAAGAATGTAAAGAATATGGGATTTAGAAATGAGTTTGACAGGTAAGGATATTGGAGATATAGATAAATGGTGACAATTAAAAAACTTTCGTTTTTCAATTGTCGTTGTATAAACATTTAAAAAAGCGAAAGTTCAGCAGTTTCGTATTTCATATTGTTTTTTATGTAACAACCTTAAAACAAAAAAATTAAGAGGACTGCAAACTTTTGAAGTTCTTAACTTTCGTATATTTATGAGTTAGCGGTCATGCCAAGTGAACACTCCAACTATCAAAAACTAACTTGCCGGATAAACCAATATTTTGTAAATTTACAGAGTGAAAAAACAAAAAGAAATTCAACTTGATTTTGAGATAGACAAACTTACTAACTCTATTGAAAATGCTATTTCGGGTGAAGTATTTGACACTGTCGTAATACAAATTAGTGACCCTAAATTGATTAAGAAAACGGAGTGGGTTTTCAATTGGCAGGTTGAAATCAAAGATAAAAGCAAGGCGGTTTATGGGTTGACGACTATTAGCAACCCTGACATTATTCAGGGAATTATCAGCATGACCGACAAAAGCGACCATATTTTTATGGATTTGATAGAGAGTGCGAAATTCAACAAGGGAAAGAAAAAATTGTAC
>NZ_JANPCM010000013.1:0-1964 GCF_031430955.1 Ferruginibacter sp. | reverse complement strand
CGCCATTGGCGTACGCAGCCACGATGCAGCAGTGATGCTGAATAAACTTGGCTTTACCGAAGTATATGATTTAAAAGGGGGCATTATTAACTGGAAACTGGATGGCCTGCCCATAATAAAAGGAAAAGATTTTGACAGCCGTAAAGGAATGGGCAAAGAAGAATTTATTGCAAGTATAAAAGATAAGCCTTTAGTTTTTATAGATTTTTATGCGCCATGGTGTGCACCCTGCCAAATAATGGTACCGGCATTAGACAGTATGGTTATGCAAATGAAAGATACCGCACATATTGTAAAAATTAATGCCGATGAAAATCTTAGTTTGATGAAAGAATTGCATTTTAATTCGCTGCCGTATATAATGGTTTATAAAAATGGAATAAATGTTTTCAGGCAAGAAGGTTTTATGAGCCGCAATGATATGGAACTGCTGATAAGAAAATATTATAAATAATGGATACTGCTATTCTCCTTTAAATATCGGAATACGTTTTTCTAAAAAAGAATTGATGCCTTCTTTATAATCGTAAGTGCCTGCTGCTTTTTGCTGGCATTCATCTTCTAATAATAATTGTTCTTCCCACGAATTGGTAAACGAATTATTCAACGCATGTTTTGTAAATGCTAATCCTTTTGCAGGCATTTGAGAAAGTGTTGCTGCAATTTTTTTACTTTCTGCTTCAAAATTTTCATCAGCAAAAACCTTATAGATCATACCCATTTTTTCTGCATCAGTTGCGTTTACTTTATCACCCGTCATCATTAACGCACTTGCTTTTTGCCAGCCAATTAATCTGGGTAAAGTAAAAGTGCCGCCGCTATCGGGTATCAATCCTATTTTACTGAATGCCTGGATAAAAGATGCTGCTGCAGTTGCTACCACCACATCGCAACACAATGCAATATTTGCACCTGCACCTGCTGCAACACCATTAACTGCACCTACTACCGGCTTGGGTAGATTTCTTATCTTTTTTACAATAGGGTTATAATGTTCGCTTAGTATTTGTGCTATTTCAATTTTATTTTCACCAACCAATTCGCTTATATCCTGCCCTGCAGAAAATGCTTTACCTGCGCCGGTAATGTATACACAGCGTACATCGGGCACACTTGCACATTCATCTAAATGCGCCTGCATGCGTAAAGCCATTTCTCTGTTAAACGCATTAAATTTTTCGGGGCGGTTTAAAATAATATACCCAACATTGTTTTTTATTTCGAATAAAATGGAAGACATAAAATTTATTTATTAAGAAAAGAATTACACTTCAAAGCTTTTTACTTCTGTATGGTGTAAAAGAAAATTATTTACTGCATCGTAATTTCTGTCGGGAGAACTGATGCGGTACAAATAAACGGCATCATTATCTTCCTTAACTATTTTCATGCAGCGGAAAGTAGTGCGGTTGGTTAAAAAGAAAGATTCAAATTCTGTCCTGAAATTTTTACCCAATGCAACGGTTTTAATTCTGTAATCTTTTACCCGATGTAAATTATTAATAAATCTTTGTACAGGTTCTAAAACAAATAAAGTAATTACTACCATTACAGATACCACAATGGCTATAGGATAATTATGATAACCAATTGCCATACCCAATGCAGCAGTTACCCAAATTAATGCGGCAGTGGTTAACCCATTAACAGAAATACCTTCTTTAAAAATTACGCCGGCACCAATAAAACCAATACCGGTTACAATATTGCTGGCAATCCTGTCGGTACTGTCACTTTCTTTGGAAAGAATGGTGTACAAACAAGATCCAACACAAATCAAAATCATTGTCCTGAATCCGGCGGGTTTGCTTCGGAATTCCCTTTCTAAACCAATGATGGCACCAATTATAAATGCTGCAGATACCTGGGCGGCCTCCTCAAAATAAATAGATAAATCCATAAGTATAAATTTAAGCAATTGCGGTAAAAGTAGTGCAACAATTTTAATGGGATTAAAATAATTG
>NZ_JANPCM010000012.1:0-7763 GCF_031430955.1 Ferruginibacter sp. | reverse complement strand
ATAACTGCATCGCCTTTGTAAGAAATATCGCTGGCGCCGCTTGCACTGGCATTTAATTCTTTATTTACTGTAATATTTACATCGGATGCTCCGGATACTTTTGCTCTGCAATAATCTGCAACCAAATCGTAACCACTGACATCACTTGCACCACTCGATTCAATACGAACAGAGGTTGCAATACCTTTTATGGTTACATCAGATGCTCCACTTAAATCAATCTTTAAATCAGTAACATCTACAGCTCCTTTAAAACCACTTGCGCCAGACATGTTTATTAATAATGAAGGTACTTTTATAACACCAGCCACCTGTATATCGCATGCTGCAGAAGCGTCTATACTTTCTAAATTTTTAAAAGAAACATACACCCTCAAATTTTTTTTATCCTTATTCCAGTTTCTGCTGCCGAAATAATAAATTTTGAGGGTGTTATTTTCTACTACCGTTTTAATCTCTTCTTTATATTTATTTTCGGAAGCACTTACTGCCACTGCTTCGTTATCGGATTGAGAAAGAAAAAGATCGATGCCGCTGGATATTTTAATGCTGTTGAAACTTTTATCAATTTCTCTTATTTCTGCATTGGCATCGTTCACAATTTCTTTTTGTGCAGTTGCAATTAACCCAAAGCATACAATAAACAAACTTGCAATAATCTTCTTCATAAAATAAATTTAACTCTTTTTAATCTAAACGCCTAAACCTCTAGACTCCTGAATCAATTAAGCTTTTTTTACAGAACCGCCACTGTTTACATTAATATCTTTAATAACAGCACTGCCTTTATACCTTACGCCTCCGCCACTATTTGCTTTTGCACTCAATTCTTTATTAATGGTAATTCTTACACCGCCGCCGCTGCTTGCTTTTGCTTCGCAGTAATCAACCGCTAACTCATATCCTTTAAAAACAGCACCACTGCTTACCTCTACATTTATTTTATCTGCATTGCCCGATATATTAATTGCCGAGCCGCTGTTTTGTTCTACAGTTAAATCTTTTGCTTTTAAATTACCTTCAAAAGCTGCGCCACTGGTAAACTTTAAATCTAAATTTCCGGCATCAACAGTTCCTTCTAATTTAACATTGGCACCACCTGAAGCATGTAATTTTTCCAAGGTTTTAAAAGATACATAGGCCTTTAATTTTCTCTTATCATTTAATGCCCAGTTAATACCGCTGTTATCAAAATAGATTTTTAAAATACCGTTTTCCACTACGGTTTTAAAACGGTCCATATATTTTTGCTCGCTGGCACTAACTGCAACAGATTCTTCGTTGCCTTGTGTAAGATAAAGATCTACACCATCAGTAACGGTAATACCGGTAAAACTTCCGTTTAATGTTCTTTTTTGTGCATTAGCATCTGCAACAACAGTTTTTTCCTGTGCAAAAGCGGTTACTGTAATTAAAGTAACCAGGGATAAAATTAATTTTTTCATGGTAATTTTTTTTATTTAAAATGACACATGCAATAACCAAACCACTTATCGTTAATGCTTTTAAAACAAAGTTGCAGCCTGGTTATTTCATGGCTATACTTATTTGTTATACGAAGGAAGAAAATAAATTGTTACACAAAATCTAAAATTATTTTAAAAAAACTGCTACCTTTGTTTTTCAAAGTTCTTATTAACCAACTGAATTTCCGGGGTGTTTTTTGTATGTTGAGCCTGTCGAGACATACAAAAAGCTGAGATAATACCCGCTAACCTGATCAGGATAATGCCTGCGTAGGAAGAAATGACAAGCCCCTAACTCTAAAGGGGGATTTATCATAGCGGACATAGCTTCCCTGGATTTTTCAGCACAAATTTTATTGAAATGAAATTATTTATCAGTGCATTATTATGTGTAAGCAGTGCTGTATGTGTTGCACAAACACCACAAAAATTTAATGATACCGCCTATTTGCAACCAGTAGAAGTTATTGCAGTAAGAGCAGGAGAAAAAGCCCCCTTTGCAAAAACTACTGTTACTAAAAAAGAGATTGAAAAAAATAACCTGGGGCAGGATCTGCCTTTTTTATTAAACCAAACCCCCTCAGTTGTTGTAAACTCAGATGCCGGTGCAGGAGTAGGTTACACGGGCATACGCATACGTGGCACTGATGCCAGCAGGATAAATGTTACCCTTAACGGCATCCCTTATAATGATGCAGAAAGCCAGGGTACTTATTTTGTTGATCTGCCCGATTTTTCTTCTTCGGTAAACAGTATCCAGATACAACGTGGTGTGGGTACCTCATCAAATGGTGCCGGGTCATTTGGTGCAAGTATTAATTTGGCCACTAACGAAATAAATAAGAAGTTTTATGCAGAATTAAATAACAGTTATGGCAGTTTTAATACTTTAAAAAATACCTTACAGTTTGGCAGTGGTATTTTAAAAAATCATTTTACCATTGATGGAAGGCTGAGCCGCATCAGCAGCGATGGGTATATCGACAGGGCGAAAACCGATTTAAAATCTTTTTATTTCAGCACAGCTTATGTTGCAGAAAAAAGTTCGCTGCGGTTAAATATTTTTAGCGGCAAAGAAAAAACCTACCAGGCCTGGAATGGTGTGCCTGAATATTTGCTTAATACAGACCGTACTTACAACTCTGCAGGCAATGAAAAAACTGACAGCCCTTACAATAATGAAACTGATAATTATACGCAAACCCATTACCAGCTTTTCTATAACCATAAATTAAATGATTTTTGGAAAGGGAATATTGCTGTTTTTCTTACAAAAGGAAATGGCTATTACGAACAGTATAAAGCCAATAAAAAATTAGCTGATTACGGATTGCCCAATTATAATGATGGTACCACTACAATCAAAAAAACAGATTTAATAAGAAGGCTTTGGTTAGATAATAATTTTTATGGCAGCATTTTTTCTTTACAACATCGCAAAAACAAAACTGATTTTACTTTTGGCGGCGGATGGAATGGTTATGATGGAAAACATTTTGGCGAAATTACCTGGGCAAAGGTACAGGCTGCAGTACCAGCAAATTACAGGTGGTACGATTTAACAGCACATAAAAAAGATTTTTCTTTGTACAGTAAATGGGCACAGCAATGGACAACTGATTTTCAAAGTTTTGTTGATGTACAGTTCCGTGCTATTAATTACACCATCAATGGTTTTAGGGATAACCCTTCTTTGTTAATAAAAAATAATTACAACTTTGTAAACCCTAAATTGGGTATTACTTACAATAAAAACAGTTGGCAGGCATACGCATCTTATGCACTGGCACAGCACGAACCCAACCGTGATGATTTTGAAGCAGGTAATAATAATCAGCCAAAACCAGAACTGCTAAATGATTTTGAAACTGGTATCGAAACTAAAAAAACTACTTATTCCTTTGGTGCAAATTTGTATTACATGAAATATAAAGACCAGTTAATTTTAACCGGTAAAATAAATGATGTGGGAGCTTACAGCAGGATCAATATCCCCAACAGCTACAGGGCAGGAATTGAATTGCAGGGAAAATATATTTTTAGCAAATGCCTGAATATTGCCGCTAATATCGCTTTCAGCAAAAACAAAATAAAAAACTTTACGGAGTATTTAGATGATTATGATAATGGCGGGCAAAAAACTAATTTTTACGGTTCCACCGATATTGCATTTTCTCCTAACACCGTTGCTGGTGGAAGCATAAATATTACACCTGTAAAAAATGGGGAGATAAATTTGATAAGCAAATATGTCAGCAGGCAATATTTAGATAATACTTCTTTAAAATCTAGGAGCCTGAATCCTTATTACACCCAGGATATAAGATTAAGTTATGTACTGGAAAATAAAGTATTTAAAGCCGTTACTTTTATTGCGCAACTGAATAATGTTTTTAGTAAAAAATATGAGCCCAACGGCTACAGCTTTAGTTATATTTACGGAGGAAGTTTAACAACAGAAAATTTTTATTTCCCTATGGCGCAGTTTAATTGCATGGTGGGGGTTAATGTTAGGTTGTAACTTTAAAAAACTTTAAGGCTTTAAAAAAATTATGCCTGTTTCAAAACTTTTACCTGTTAAATAATATACGCAGGTAAAACATGGGGTTGGTAAATTTTTTTCTGATGTCCACATTCTCAAACATGCAACTGATAGTTTCTCTCAGTTCTTTGCTGTGGCTGGCTTTGCCTATTACAAAGTTAAACAGCCAGGGTTTGCTGCTTAGTTTTTGCAGGTAATGGCTCAGCTTTAACTCTGCCCAAAGTTTATGGTACATTTCTTTATCGTAATCATTTAAAAATACTGCTGAAAAATCATTTGCTTCCAATGCTTTTTTAATATGCCGTGATGCCACCAAACCGCATACCATTGCATTGCCAATTCCTTCGCCGGTAAAAGGGTCTATCAGCGAAGCAGCATCCCCTGCCAGCAAAAAACGATTGCCGCTGAGTTGCCTTTTTTTAGAACCCAGTGGTAAGCCCCACCCTTCTATTTTACTTTCAAGCGTTGCATTTTCAAATCTCTTTTTAATTACAGGATTTTTTTCAATTGCATCAAGCATCAGTTGTTTAAGGTTTGCTTTTTTAGCAGCCACAGCACTGCTCAGCATACCCATGCCCACGTTGGCCATACCGTTTGGCAAAGGAAAAATCCAGAAATATCCCGGCTGCATTTCTTTTAAAAAATGTAACTCAATGTAATTATCATCATGCCAGCCAGCCACATTGCTGTAGTAAGCCCGTATGCCTGCGCTGTAATGTTCCGGTATCACTTTATGCATGGCCATTTTTTTAGCAACAATGCTGCCACGGCCATCTGCACCCACAATCATTTTTGTGAAAATTGTTTTTTCAACACCACCATGTTTTACTTTTACTAACAACCCTTCACTGGTATGTTCTATTGATTCAACAGCACAATCGCTGATAAAATTTGCATACACTTTATCAATCATTTTTATTAAGCTGTTATCAAAATCTATCCGCTTGCTTACAAAGCCGGGGGTATTTTTTGCGTCCACAGCATTTGACTGAAAAGGGATACTCAAACAATTGTTATCACTGTCAATAAATTGTATGCCCCTGCTTACTGTGGCTTTACCATTATTCAAAAAAAATTGTTGCCAGTCAGTTGTAATTCTTTTTAAAATACCTACTGTTTTTCCACTCATGGCATCTCCGCATATTTTATCACGTGGAAAAATTGCTTTATCAATAATGATATGATTAACTTTTTCTTTCGCTAAAAAGATAGATGTAGTGGCACCAGCAGGGCCAGCGCCTGCTATTAAAATATCTGTGCTATAATCCGGTGTACCCAATTAAAAAAAATTTGAAGTTATATGAAGATAAGGGTTAGCAAAATAAAAAGCCATTCAATTTTTTTTGAATGACTTTTATATAAATCTAAAAAATTACTTATTGTTTATACCGCAAAACTTGTTCCGCAGCCGCATGTTTTACTTGCATTAGGATTATTAAAAGTAAAACCTCTTGAATTTAATCCACCCTGCCAATCCACTTCCATACCCATTAAATAAATGCCATGAGATTTTTCCATGATGCAGGATATGCCATTTATTTCAAAACTTTCGTCTTTATCAGTTTTTGCATCAAAGCCTAAAACATAGGTCATGCCGCTGCAGCCACCACCCTTTACGCCAATGCGTAATTGCTGTGTGGTATCAAAACCTTCTGCATGCATCAGTCGGTTTATTTCTTCTATGGCAGTTTTAGTAAGTGTAACCGGAGCTTCTGTTGTAGTTTCCATTATTATTAATTTAGTACAAAGGTATAAATAATTTAAAACGTGGCAACAACGCAGCTTTTCGAAAACAGGAATTTCTGAATCTTTTAACTATGCTTGCAAAATACTGGTAATGCTGATTTTTTTAATAACGAATTATCAAACATAAAATATTCACCATTCACCATTCGCAATTCCCCATTAACTTTTACCTTATTTTTGTTGCCTAAAATATAACTATGTATTTACTGGAGATCAATTCAACCCATATTCAAATTGCAGGTACTTTTCTTTTCTTTATTGCTATTGCCTGGCTGCTGGCCGAATTTAATGGCATGAAAGAAGAGATTAAATTACGTTTGGGTATTAACAATGAAACTATAAAATTAAAATTGCAGGCTTACGAAAGGCTTACTTTATATGCTGAAAGGGCCGGTTTAAAAAACCTTGTTTCTAAATTATACTCAGATGAAATGAGTGCGAGGGAAATGCAAATGGCTTTACTGCAAACTTTAAATAACGAATATGAATATAATGTAAGCCAGCAAATTTATGTTAGCCCCGAAATGTGGAAGGCCATTACTAAATTAAGGGACCAGAATACTTTTATTATTAACCAGATTGCTGCAACGCTGCCTGCAAATGCAGCTGCAATAGAATTAAGTAAAGCGCTTTTAGAATATACCATGACGAACAATGCAGAAATAAATAAAATTGTCTTAGAAGCATTGCATTACGAGTCGCAAAAAATATTGAAGTAGCTATGCTTATAACTCTTGCAGGGTTTAGAACCCTGCAAGAGTTTTGCAACCCACCAGGAGTTTTATAAAACAAGTGTATGGCAAATGAAAAGAAAATAATTACTGATTCAGGCATTGAAATAAAAGAAGTTTATTGCCGTGATGATATAAAAATCAATAACGAATTACCCGGAGAATTTCCTTATACCCGTGGTGTGCAACCCGATATGTACAGGGGCAAAATGTGGACGATGCGGCAGTATGCAGGATTTTCTACTGCAGAAGAAAGTAATAAGCGCTATCATTATTTATTAGGCCAGGGTGTTAACGGTTTAAGTGTTGCTTTTGATTTGCCCACACAAATTGGTTACGACAGCGATCATCCGTTAGCTGATGGCGAAGTAGGAAAAGTAGGTGTTGCTATTGACAGTTTAGAAGATATGGAAATACTTTTCCGTGGTATAAATTTAGAAACCGTTTCCAGTTCGATGACGATCAATGCCAGCGGTTTTATTTTACTCGCCTTATATGTTGCAGTAGCAAAAAAGAATGGCGCCGATCTTAAAAAAATTACCGGCACCATACAAAATGATATTTTAAAAGAATACGCTGCAAGAGGAACATATATTTATCCTCCCAAAGCTTCTATGCGTATCATCACCGATATTTTTGAATGGTGTGCAAAGGAAGTACCTAAATGGAATACTATTTCTATTTCGGGTTATCATATTCGTGAAGCCGGCAGCACCGCCGTACAGGAAATTGCTTTTACTTTAAGCAATGGTAAGGCTTATGTAAAGGCGGCACTCGAAAAAGGCCTGGACATTAATATTTTTGGTAAACGCCTCTCCTTCTTTTTTAATGCACACAATAATTTGTTTGAAGAAGTGGCCAAGTTCCGTGCTGCAAGAAAAATTTGGGCAACCATAATGAAAGAGCTTGGTGCAACTGATCCTAAAGCAATGATGCTTCGTTTTCATACACAAACCGGTGGCAGTACTTTAACCGCACAGCAACCGCAAAATAATATCAGCCGTGTAACTATACAAACTATTGCTGCTGTATTGGGGGGCACACAATCCTTACATACTAACGGTTACGATGAGGCTTTAAGTTTACCTACAGAAGAAGCGGCAAAAATTGCCTTACGTACGCAACAAATTGTAGCCTTTGAGAGTTGTGTTGAAGATACCGCCGATCCGTTTGCAGGGAGTTTTTTTGTAGTATCTTTAACCGCTGAAGTTGAAACTGAGGCACTGATATTATTAGCATCGATAGATGCCATGGGTGGCTGTGTTCTTGCCATTGTCG
>NZ_JANPCM010000011.1:0-2451 GCF_031430955.1 Ferruginibacter sp. | reverse complement strand
TACAAACTGATCTATTGGTTGTGCACCATTATAAAATTTATCAATTAAAGGTTTGCCCAGGTAATCTTTAAAAGGGCCTTCGGGTTTATTGGCAACGGCCACACCAATGCCGCCATATTCGTTATTACTTTGTATATCGTTGGCAGCAAAAAATAAAAAATACTGTTTATCTTTTTGCACAATGGCAGGTGCCCACATGGCACGACGTGCCCATTTAACGGCCGCAGTGTCTAAAATTCTATGATGCGTTTTCCATTGCACTAAATTTTTTGAAGAAAAAGCATCAAAGAAAACCTGCTTTTCATATTTATCCGAATAAGTAGGATAGATCCAGTACTGATCTTTAAAAATAGCTGCTTCGGGGTCGGCGTACCAGCCTTTAATAATGGGATTGCCGGATGTGGGTATTTGTGCAATCGAATACACTGCTGTTACAAATAAAAAAAAGACAGTTGAATAAAACAATTTCATGTTGTAAAAATAATTTACTGCTTAAAATAAACCTTAGTAATCTTTCCACCTTCCACCACATACATAGCTATTGCAGTAACAGGTTTATCGCCAAAACCCCACACTTCTTCCTGGTCAATTACGGTGTTGCCTTCTGCAATGCGGTTAACCAGGCGGCAATATAATTTAGGTGTTTTAGTAACAAACTGGTAGGCTTTACGCATTTCATTTTTTCCTTTCAACTCCAGTTTATTGGGAAAGCTGTACAGTTCCACGGCCTCAGCATAAGGCGCTAAAAAAGCTTCCAGGTTGTGGGCATTGTAAGCATTCAGTTGCTGCTGTGCCAGCATTTCGGGTGTGTTTATAATAAAAGAATCCCGTTTAAAAGGAATGCCTTTGTTAATTACCCAATCTATCTTTTGCCAATTGGCAATATCATCTAACGGGTTTGCAGTAAGCACCAGCATATTGGCCCATTTATTTTTAGCAATGCTGCCCCATTCGTTTTGTTTGCCCACGGCTTTAGCACCGTTGATGGTGCTGGCCTCAAGCAATTGCCAGTTGCTCATACCGGCAGCCTGCATGGCTTTCAGTTCCTGAAAATATGAGCCGGCGTGTTGCGTACCAATATTACCGGCATCGGTGCCCGTAGCAATGGTAACACCTGCGGTTACTAATTTTGTAAGATTTTTTTGCATGATGGAATCTGCCAGTTGTGTACTTGCTTTACGTTCAGCAGAAGACATAGCATTAATATAACGGGCAGCAATGGCCGTATCTGGCTGCGGATAATTTAATATACTTGCAATGGTTGTTGGGTTGGCAACAGCGAGTTCATCTGTGGTAAAATGATACTGATGGCCCAGTGACTTACCATAATTATCCATTACTACCAGTGTAGGACAAAGCACTGTTTTGTTTTTCAGCAACAGTTGCACAAAGGCATCGCTGATAATTTCATCGTCCACACTGTGTACTAAAAAATCGGCACCGGCTTCTACGGCCAGTTGTGCAGTAATGCGTTCTGTAGCATGTACGGCTACCCGTAAATTGTTTTTATGGGCTTCGTCAATAGCGGCTGTAACCAGCGGTAAATTTTTACGTGCCCCTTTTTCCACATCGGCATCAATAACAATGTACCATATCTTTATAAAATCGGTATGCAGCGGCAACTGGTTGCGTACCGATTGCCGGACATCTTCTTCGGTACCCATCATTTCAAAAGGTGCTTCTTTACCCAGTTTTTTATACGCCTCGGGTACATAAGTGGTGAGCAATGGGCCCGTCATGCTGATGAGCGGTGCATAATTTTTATTGGTAAAACTATCCCGTTGCGTTAAAAAATTATACGACGCACCCACATCAATTACCTGCGTAATGCCCAGGCTGCTGTAGCGGCGTAAAAAATCATCCATGTTATGATGTACCCAGTTTAATTCTTTAGCATGTGGCTGGTAACTCCGCAAATCAATTACATCGGGCCGGGTAAACAAACCACCACTCTGAAAAAAGTGCACATGGGCATCCGTAAAGCCCGGCACTAAATATTTACCTGTGCCATCAATTACTGCAGTGCCTTCGGGCAGTTTAAATGTTTTGTTATTATCTACCGAAATTATTTTACCATTTAGCGCCACTACATTATACCCCGTTAAAAGTTTTTTCTTTTCTACATCTATTACCGTGATGTTTTTAATGAGTACCTGTGCGGTAGATGTTTGTATGCAAGCCAGCATAATAAGCAGGGAGAATAAACGCATGGTGAAAGTTTTTAGAAAGATACAAAATTTGGTGGGGTTGGCGTTTGGTGATGTACCTTATAGTTTTGTGCTTTTGTATAAGGAGCGAATGGCTTGCCACTTTCAGCACAATTATAAATAGCACGCAATAATATGCAGAAATTGGGTGGTATTATTTTAATATAACCCAAAAATTGATAATTATGGGTTATGTTGATAAGGGGTTTTTGCACTAAATCCTTGATGATGTCCGGCAGAAAAC
>NZ_JANPCM010000010.1:0-7174 GCF_031430955.1 Ferruginibacter sp. | reverse complement strand
TGGGTAAGTTGGTGTTGGTAATGCAGCAAACTGTTCTAAATCTTTATTACACGATGTAAGAAAGAAAAGGCCGGATAAAAGCACTAAGTAAATTGTCCTTAGTTTATTATTTATTTTTTTCATTATAGTAAGTTTTATTTTTAAAATTGGATGTGGTACTGATTTTAATAAACATTGTATCCAAAACTCACGTAGTACAAACCACCAATTTGTGAGTTGCCGATAGCATTGTAATAATATTGGTTCAGCAAATTATTAGCCCCAAATTTTATGATTGATTTTGTTTTTGGAAGTTTTACACTAACCTGTGCATCTAAGGTGTGTACGTCAGGTAATTGGCCGTTAGCAAAATCTCCCTGGTAATAAAAACCCTGCTGCCACCTGTAAGCCATATTAAATCCTAAACGCTTATCACGGCCAAAACCAACATTACCAAATGTTAAGTTGGTTTTATATTTTGGTGCATTAAAGTAAGCTACAAAACCAGTTGGTACATCTTTCAATACATCAGATGCTACGTTGGCACCCAACGTAAAGTTTAATGGCAACCTGTAATCAACACTTAATCCAAAGCCATAAGTTTTTACTTTATCGGCAGTATTAACCGGCACAGATATATTTCTTCTTTTAGAAGGATTATTTATATCTGCAGCAACACCTGTTGTGGTTTGTAAAGTATTTACCCTGCCTAAAAAATCCTGGTACTGGCCAAAATAACCATACATATCAATCAATAATTTATTTTCCATCAGTAACCCTTTATAGCCCCCTTCGAATGAGCTAACCGATTCTGGTTTTGCTACATTAGGTACAAAAACCTGTGGGCTACCTGCAGTTACGCTTGTTGTAGTATATAATGGATTGGCTGCATAATTTAAATAAGTTGCAAAAGAAGCATTGCTGCCCACTAAACGTGTACTGCCCACCTGTAAATTGATCCACTGCGATTGATTGCTGGGGAAACGGTAAGCTGTTTGATAAGACAAACGCAAATTATTATTCTCTGCCAATTTAACCAATGCTGTAACCCTTGGTGTAAAACGACCATCAAAATTTTGATTCTTATCATATCTGCCTGAAGCCGTTAATTTAATGCGGTTGGTTATAGCTCTTGTTGCCTGTATGTAGCCCCCATATTCCGAAGTGCTGATAGTTCCTGTAGAATCTGCAAATAATGTACCCTGAGAATTTAATACATATTTTTTATAATTCACACCTACCAGGATATCTGCAACATCTTTTGTAACTGAAGTGAAATTATAATTTCCTTCATAAGCATATAAGTCAGATTTATCTAACAGCAAACCGCCGTTTTGAGAAATTGGTTTTTTACGAATGGCATCATAAGCTGAAAGAAAAGCAGGAGTACCTGCTGCTGGCCTTCCCACATCTGCCAATGCCCGTGAAGCCTGGTGAGCATCATATTCTGTCATCCCATTCATTCTGTTACTCAAATATGAAAATGCATATTGAATATACCAGTCGGTAGGTAAGGGCGTTGGGTTGCCTGCAGCATCAGTTGTTACTGATTTTTTCCATGATTCATTAAATAACCTGGTAGTTGCTGTAGTGTTGTAAGATTCTCCGGCATTTTCCTGAGTTGTATAAGCTCTTAGCGACCAGTTTTTGCTGTTTATTTCAAATTTATACTGGCCCATTTTAAAATCTTTAAGCGAATACCTGTCGCTACCGGTATAAATGGTATTACCTGTACCCCAATATCCTGCTACTACGGCTTCAGTATTTTCGGATAACTTATAATGCATTGACCCTGCCAGTTTAAAATTAACTGTATTAGGATTAATTAATTCTTTTTCAGAATAACCGGTACGGGAAACATTTTGTGGAGTAGAAAGTAAACCATTAGCATTAATAAAATTAGCTGCTCCGGGTAAACTTCCTGCAATGCTGCCGAAAAATGCACGGATATCAACAGTAGTTTCGTCACCATAAACATTTATACCATCGTAGTTAGGATCAGTTTTTCTATCACCCGGTATTACAAAGCCTGTTGTAGCAGTTCTGCTGTAATTCCTGTTATCGGTACCCAACCAGTCTTTTGCCTGAATTAATTCGGCATTTATTTTAAATGCAAATTTTTCAGAAACTTTATTGGCCCATCTTAAATTCCAGTTATGATAAGGGGAGGCTGGCCTTTGTCTGCCGTCGGTATGCATAATACCGGTTTTAACTAAAAAGGATAAGCCCTGGTATTTAAATGGGTTTTTACTGGTCATCAGTAAAGTTCCGTTCATACCGCCCGGGCCGTATAATGCGGAAGATGCACCTGCCAGCAATTCAATATTATCAACATCCAGTTCGCTTAAACCAATAATAGCACCTACCGAAAAATTAAGGCCGGGAGCCTGATTATCCATTCCATCAACCAATTGATTGAACCTTGTATTACCGCTGCTGTTAAAACCACGGGTAGTAGGTGTTTTAAAAGTTAAAGACGATGTAGTAACATCTACCCCTTTTAAACCAATAATAACATCGTAAAAACTTGCTGCCGGCGCATTGCGAATATTAGCTGCACTTACTCTTTCAATTGAAACCGGCGACTCCATTATTTTTTGAGGAACCCTTGTAGCAGATACAACTACCTCCTGACCTAAAGCCGCAGAGGGTTTAAATTCTACCTGTGTAAATGCTGCATTGCTTACAGTTACTTCCTGTAATTCGTAGCCCACAGAAGATACTAGTAAAGTAACCGGTAAGCTTTTAACTGTTATTTTAAAATTTCCTTTATCATCTGTAAAGGTTCCGGCGGTACCGCCTTTAACTGTAATGGAAACAGCTCCTGCACCTTCTTTTGTACTGCTGTTTCTAACATTACCGCTTACAGTTACATTTTGTGCAAAGGCTGTAATTGTTACAGCATTGGCCAGTAAAAAAGTAACCAGATAGCTTGCAATTTTTCTCATATAGCGTATTTTGGGTTTTAAATATCAGGCAATAATAAGCATTGTTATTTTTCTTTTAAAATTTTCTTTCTAACCGCCTGTTGATATATTGCCTATAACAAATTTAGGCATTTCTACTGCTTGATGTTATTTTAGCAGTATGACTCCATTTAAATTACCCGGACAAACAGCTTTTTACAAAGGAAAAGTAAGAGATGTTTACTCCTTTTCCAACGATATATTAGTAATGGTTGCCAGCAACCGTATATCTGCCTTTGATGTTATTCTGCCCCGTTTAATTCCTTTTAAAGGACAGGTATTAACGCAAATTGCTGCTTACATGCTGCATGCAACCAAAGATATTTGTCCTAATTGGTTATTATCAACGCCTGCACCTAATGTAAGCATTGGAAAAAAATGCGATCCATTTAAAATAGAAATGGTAGTACGGGGCAATTTAACCGGCCATGCCTGGCGAACCTATTCATCGGGCAATAAAATATTGTGTGGCGTAACTATGGCTGATGGTATGAAGGAAAATGATTATTTCCCCTCCCCCATTATTACACCCAGTACCAAAGCTGCCGAAGGGCATGATGAAGATATAAGTGCAGCGGAAATTATTAAACAGGGCCTGGCCACTGCAACCGAATGGGACATTCTAAGTAAATATGCTTTACAATTATTTGCAAGAGGAAAAGAAATTGCAGCTAAGCAAGGTTTAATTTTAGTAGATACCAAGTATGAGTTGGGCAAAATGGGTGATGAAATAATTTTGATGGATGAAATACATACCCCCGACAGCAGCAGGTATTTTTATGCCGATGGTTTTGAAGAAAGGCAACAAAAAGGCGAACGCCAAAAACAATTAAGTAAAGAGTTTGTAAGAGAATGGCTGATTGAAAATAACTTTATGGGTAAAGAAGGCCAAACCGTACCCGCCATGAGTGATGAATGGGTAGAAGTAATAAGCAAAAGATATATTGAGCTGTATGAAAAAGTAATTGGAAAAAAATTTATACCTGCTGAGTTGAGTGATGAAGAAACTGAAAAAATAATTGTGAAAGAATTAAAGAATTTGCAATTACAGCCATAAGATTTTTAAACTATAAATTACTGATAATGTCTGCTGATGAAATATTTAAACTCTGCAATACCATTGCATTAGTAAGCTGGCTAATTTTAATTATTGCAACACCTTTTTGGAAGCATACCAATAAATTTTTAGTTGGAATTATAATTACACTTTTTTGCATAGTTTATGCCTGGTTAATTTTCAGTAATTTTCATGCAGATGATTTTGAAAAATTCAGCACATTAGACGGTGTGGTAAGTTTATTTGCCAATAAAACTGTGGTGGTGGGCGGATGGGTACATTATCTTGCTTTCGATTTAATGACAGGAATATGGATCACCAATAATGCAAAACAGCATGGTATTAACCATTGGATAATTGTACCTGCTTTAGTTTTTACTTTTATGCTGGGCCCTGTTGGTTTACTTATTTACCTGTTTATTCGTTTTGCAAAAACAAAAAAATATTTTGCAGCTAATTACAATAATATACCATGAGTATTTTAAGCGAATTGCGCCGCAGAAATAATTTATTGTACTGGTGCGGTATTTTTAATATTGCTGTTGGGGTT
Organism: Ferruginibacter sp.; assembly: GCF_031430955.1. Taxonomy (GTDB): domain Bacteria; phylum Bacteroidota; class Bacteroidia; order Chitinophagales; family Chitinophagaceae; genus Ferruginibacter. The sequence continues at coordinate 2,622 of NZ_JANPCM010000010.1, read as the reverse complement.
ATATGCTTTGCGCTGCAGTTTACGGACGATGTAAAAATATTAGGTGTAAGCCGCTGGCTTAAACCTATGAAGTTTTATTTATCAGTTGGCTTACTGGCATTTACATTAAACTGGCTGATGTATTATTTATCTAACTCAAAACTTGTAAAAATATACAGTTGGATAATTGCAATCACCATGCTTATTGAAAACGGAGTAATATTAATGCAGGCTGTACGTGGCACCACATCGCATTTTAATATCAGTTCTCCTTTCAACGGTATTGCTTTTGGAGTAATGGGAATTATTATATTAATTTTTACCATCACGGCTGTTTTTATAACCATTAATTTTTTTGTGCAAAAAAAATTTTCTATTTCGCCTGCTTATGTTTGGGGTATCAGGTTAGGTTTAGGTTTTTTTATTTTAGCATCGGTAGAAGGAGGCTTAATGATAGGATTATTTACCCATACAGCTGGTGCAAAAGATGGCAGTGAAGGCTTACCTCTTTTAAACTGGAGCAAACAGTACGGCGATTTGCGCATTGCACATTTTTTTGGTTTGCATGCATTGCAAATATTACCCTTGCTGGGTTATTATATTGCTAAAAATAAAAATCAGCTGTTTGTATTTGCAGGGTTATATTTAATTTTTATTACAGCACTTTTTATTCAGGCTGTAAAAGGTATTCCATTATTTTTTTAACCGTTTCAAACTTAGTCATGAAAAAAAATATTCTTTTGCTGCTGTTGATCGCTCCTTTTATACTTTTTGCCCAGGAACATTATTTACTGATTGGTACTTACACCGGAGGAAAAAGCGAAGGTATTTATGTGTATAAATTTAACAGCACCACAGGCGATAACAGTTTTGTGAGTGTTGTAAAAAGTTCTAACCCTTCTTATTTAGCGGTATCACCCAACAACAAATTTGTATATGCTGTAAATGAAAATGCCGACAGTACAAGATTTACTGTTGGTGGAAATATATCTGCTTTTTCATTTGATAAAACCACCGGAACACTTACGGAAATAAATAAACAGCCCTCAGGTGGTAAACATCCCTGCTATGTTGCTGTTGATAAAAGCGGGCATTGGATTTTTGCAGGCAATTATACCAGCGGCAGTATTGGTTTGCTGCATGCCAACAACGATGGCTCGTTGGATACCATTAAACAAATTATACAGCACCACGGCAGCGGGCCTAATACACAAAGGCAGGAAGGGCCGCATGTACATTCTACCAATCTTTCGGCAGATAATAAATATTTGTATGTACCCGATTTAGGTATTGATAAAGTAATGATCTATTCTTTTGATAAAACAAAGGGAACATTAAAATATAAATCTGCTGCACCATCTTTACCGGGTAACGGGCCAAGGCATTTTGAATTTGCCCCTAATAATAAATTTGCTTACCTGATGGAAGAAATGACCGGCACAGTAGTTTGTTACAAAGCTAACAATGGCAACTTACAATTTGTGCAACGCATTAGTGCATTGCCTGCCGGGTTTAAAGGCACTATTGGCAGTGCCGATATTCATGTTGCCGCCAATGGAAAATTTTTATACTGCAGCAACCGTGGTGATGCCAACAGCATCAGCATTTTTACAGTAAACCCTGCTAATGGAAAATTAACTTTAAGCGGCCATCAATCTACGTTAGGTAAAACGCCCCGTAATTTTAATTTTGACCCCAGTGGTAATTTTTTATTAGTGGCCAACCAAAACACTGACGACATTACAATTTTTAAAATTGATAAAAAAACAGGCATGTTAAGTGAAACGGGAAAAAAGATAAGTGTGGGAAACCCGGTTTGTTTAAAGTGGGTGAAGTAGGGATTGTTACGGATGTAAAATTTTAAAAAATAAAAACAAATAAAATTTTGTTTTTTCACTTAGATAAAAACTTAATAAAGATTTGCTGTACATGAGTGTCTCCTTTTAGGCCTGGCCAATGAAACTAAATATGGATAATAAGGCAGGCTGAAAAAAAATATTTTTTAAAGACAGGGAATTTTATTTTTAATTTATGCTTTTGGTATTACAAAACTAAATCTGCTGCCTTTACCAATTTCGCTTTGCACAAAAATTTCGCCGCCATTTTTATTTAAAAATTCTTTACAAAGCATTAAGCCAAGGCCGGTACCGGTTTCGTCGGCGGTACCTTTTGTGGTAAAATAATTATTACCAAATAACTGGTTAATATTTTCTTTGCTTATACCCATTCCGGTATCTTTTACAAATACTTCAACGGTTTCATTTTTTATAGCTGCCCCTAGGGATACTTCACCATTTTCAGGAGTAAATTTAATGGCATTACTTAAAAGATTTCTCAGTACCAGGTTTATCATATCCTTATCTGCATAAATATAAACGGGTGCATCTGTTTTTGTTTTAAGATATACTTTTTTATTTTCTGCCTGCAATCTCAACAGTTGTTGTACTTCCGTAATCATTAAACTTACATCAATCAGTTGCGGATTTATACTTGCACCTTCCATCTGGCTTTTTGCCCATTGCAGCAAATTTTCCATAAGGCTGGTAGCATAATTAAGGTCGTTTAAAATATCTGGCACCAGTACTTTTATTTCTTCGCCGGGCAAATCATATTGCTGCATACTTTTAAACAGGTTCCGCAATC
>NZ_JANPCM010000009.1:0-5238 GCF_031430955.1 Ferruginibacter sp. | reverse complement strand
CCCTAACGAAATTCAGCAGGAAATATTTGCTGAAATACAAAACGGAACAAGTATTGAAAAATTGAAAGCGGAGCTAAAAGAAAAAGGGCTGCATCCCGAAGGTTATTATTTTACAACCGAAACGGAACATAATAAAGTAATGGAAGAACCAAAAACTGCCGCCGGGCAAATGAGCGGCTGGCAAATTTTTATAGGTATTGTTGCCGTGCTTGTACTTGTTTTAAGAATTGCCAGGTGCAGCAGTAAGATGTAATTAATAAAAAGCATTGTAATCATTCTTCAGATACCTGAAACGTTATTGGCTGCCTTCTGTACGCACTAACTTTTCTGTTGTATTGAATTGCAGGTATCCATTTAGGGCTGTTCTCGATAATTTTTATCGCCAGTTCATCTACTTTTTCATTACGGGATTTTCTACTTTAATAGCTGTAGTATTTCCTTCTTTATCCACCACAAATTTTACAATTGCAGTATAAGCTTCTCCTTTTTTTAAATGCTTGGTGTAAATTTTCGATTTATCAGTTAACTTTTTAATCAGGTACTTAATCCATCCTGCATCACCGCCTGCAAAAGCAGCTTCTCTTTCAAAAAAGCAATCTTTAGTTTCTACTTCCCCGGTTTCGGTATAGCAGGTATAGCTCATTGCCGAATCCATTTCATAATTCACTTCAATACTTTTTTATTTTTTGCGGTGCGGTAATAGTATGTCCATACTCCATTTTTATCACCGGCAGTATAATTGCCTTCGCCTTCTGTGGCGCCATCTTCATAAAACCCAAAACTTTTTCCATTACCACTAGCTTCAAGTATTGTAGAGTCATATACAGAGCCATTGCTAAACCAGCGTATGTTTTTACCCATCATTTTATCCTTCTTAAAATGATTAAGCACACTTAATTTTCCTTGCTCATTCCATTCTTTCCATTCGCCTTCTTTCAGGTTATTACTGTAATTTCCTTCTTTTTCTTTTATACCATTTTTATAATAGTACACAAATGCACCTTCTTTTATTAACCCTTCTGCATCTTTACTTTTACCTGTTGCTGCAAGTGCAGCAGGAACGGTATCGTTATAATATTTTTTTCTTTGCCAGTAAACAGCTGTGTCATTTGTTTTAAAGGTCTCAATATAAAAACTGGCTGTAATGCGGTCTGCAGGCTTATCATAATAATCAACAAAAGTTTTTGTAGTAGTTTGGGCAAATACTGTAAAAGTAATTGCTGAAAATAAAACAACCAGGAAAGTTTTTTTAGGTATCATAGCAGTGGTGAATAATTTACAAAGCAAATTTAAGATCATATAAATATAGCAATCTCTTACAATCCCAAGTAAAATTTTGCAATAAAAAAAGGTTTTACTACTAAAACCTTTTAAATCACTTAATGACTAATGACTTTATATTTCCTTACGTCCCCGTCCTTCCATCTCTAATCACTTTTTTCTTGCCTTTATTTTTCTTTTCCCACTCCAGCATTTCTGGAGTTTTCTCTACTTTTTTTGGTTTGGTTTCAACTGCGGTTGCGGCTACTGCTTTAGCACCTGCTTTTTCTAAAAGTCCACGGTCATATTTTTCGCTTTTTACCAAACGGCCGCTGCCCGGTTCGTAATACCGCCATTCGCCGTGCCTTACACTGTATTGTTCGGCCTTTACAATTTTGTAATCTACAATTTCATTGCTGCCGGTACCGTACACTGCAACGGTATCGTATGGTGCTTCGGGGTCGTAACCACGCCAGCTTTCTTCCCGGTATAAATCTCCCAGGTAAGTGTAATATTGCTGTATGCCATCTTTACCACCCAGTTTATAATTTTCTACTCCAATAATATCGCCGGTTAAATTATACATACGCCAAATGCCTTCCTTCTTATCATTTTTAAAAAGACCTTCCTCTTCATAGCCAGGTTCGCCACGTAATTCATCAATATGTATAACCCATTTGCCCTGTTTTAAATTATTTTTATCAACAGCATTAATGGTATCTCTTTTATCGTTTAACTTATAAGATTTATATTGAGCGGCACCATTCATCAAAAACAAAAATTGAATGATGATCAATAGAAACAATTGCCGTATTTTTAAGAATCTCATTTTTTAAAATTTAATTTTTATTTATGTTACCAGCATTTTTTACTCTGTTCAGCTGCATTGGTCCAGCCTTAGGCGGGACACTCTTGTACCGCATTAATTCTATTAAGCATGAGCACTCCAAAATTTCAAAACTTCTTTTCAACAAATTTACAGTTTTACTTCTTTTTATAAGTGTTAATTCTGTATATGCACAAATCAAGCCAACACCGGCTGCTGAAAGATTAAACGGTTTGCAAAAAAGAAAATTGTTGGAAGAAAAATCTTTGTTAAAAAATATTTCCTTCCGCAATATTGGCCCGGTACAAATGAACGGAAGGGTAGTGGATATTGAAGCCAATCCTAATGATCCCACAGAATTTTACGTGGCTTATGCCAGTGGCGGATTATGGTACACCAATACCAACGGACTTAGTCTTACACCAGTTTTTGATAATGAAGATGCTTTTAGTATTGGTGATGTTGCGGTAAATTGGAATACCAAAACTATTTGGGTAGGCACCGGCGAAGTGAACAGCAGCCGCTCTTCTTATAGCGGCACGGGGGTTTATAAAAGCAGCGACAATGGAAAAAGCTGGCAATATTTAGGGCTGCCCGAAAGCCATCATATTGGTAAAATAGTGTTACATCCCGCTAACAATAATATTGCATGGGTTGCTGTGCTCGGGCATTTATATTCTGCCAATAAAGAACGTGGTGTATATAAAACTATTGATGGCGGTAAAACATGGAAGCAAACTTTATTTTTGGATGATAATACCGGCGCTGTAGAAATGGATATCAATAATAATAATCCTGATGAAATTTATGCAGCAACATGGTATAGAGAACGCAGGGCATGGGACTGGAAAGAAAGTGGAAAAACTTCTGCCATTTATAAAAGTAGCGACGGTGGCGATACATGGAAGTCTGTAACATTACCCGGCAGTGGTTTTGCAACCGGCGAAAAATTAGGAAGAATTGGTGTGGCTGTTTTTCAAAAAAATCCAAATATTGTTTATGCAGTAATTGATAACAACAATTTAAAACCTGATACAGCAACAAAAAAAATTGATACAGCAAAATATAATTTGGATGATTTTAAAACTATCAGCAAAGAAAAATTTGCAGAACTGAATGATAAAAAATTAGACAGTTTTTTAATAAGAAATAATTTTGATGCAAAATACCGTTCCGCTTCTGTAAAAGAATTAGTAAAAAATGATAAAGTAAAACCAACAGCAGTGTATGAATGGCTGGTTGCAGATGATGGCTTTCAAAATGCAGGTATTAAAGGTTGCGAATTATACCGCAGTGATGATGCAGGTGTAACATGGAAAAAAGCTAATACAAAAGAAATTACCATCTTTAATACTTACGGATATTATTTTGCAAAGCTAAGTTTATCTGCCACTGACGAAAACAAAATTGTATTGGTAGGCTTTAATTGTATTTACAGCAGCGATGGTGGCAAAACTTTTAAAGTAACTGATAAAAATGCTACGCATGCCGATTGGCATGCCTGCTGGATAAACCCTAACCGTGACGGGCACTGGATTGCAGGCAATGACGGTGGTTGTAATATTACTTACGATTATGGCAAGCACTGGTTTAAAGTAAACAATAATGCTGTAGGGCAATTTTATAACATTACTGCCGACGACGCTAAACCGTATAACGTTTATGGTGGCCTGCAGGATAATGGTACCTGGTTTGGCAGCAGTAAATTAAATAATAATTTTGGTGGCGATGATGATGAAGATGGAGAAAAAGAAGACGGTCCTGATGCGTATACCTGGAAAGGAATTGGTGGTGGCGATGGTATGCAGGTGCAGGTGGACACCAGAGATAATAAAACATTTTACGCAGGTTTTCAGTTTGGCTATTATGGAAGAAGAAATACTGAAATTGGCGGCAGGGGAATAAGCATTCATCCTATGCATGATTTAGGCGAACAAAAATTGCGGTATAACTGGCAAACGCCTATTTGGTTAAGCAAACATGCACCCGATGTTTTTTATTATGGTACTAATAAATTTCACCGCAGTTTAAATAAAGGCGAAAAGATGGAAGCCATCAGCGGAGATTTAACCAATGGCAAACACGATGGTAAAATTCCTTTCGGTACATTAACCACCATTGTGGAATCGCCAATGAAATTTGGATTAATTTATGTGGGTACAGATGATGGAAACATTCAGGTAACAAAAGATGGCGGTTATAATTTTACAAAAATAAACGTAAACATAAAAGGTGTGCCGCAGGGTTTATATGTAAGCCGTGTTATGCCATCGATGTACAAAGAATCGAGAGTGTACGCTACTTTAAATGGTTACCGCAACGATAATTTTGCAGCATATTTATTTGTTAGCGAAGATTACGGTGCTACCTGGATGCAATTAGGAAATGATTTACCATCCGAACCATTAAACGTAATTAAAGAAGATCCTAAAAAAGAAAACATTATTTATGTGGGCAGCGATAATGGCTTGTATGCATCATTTGATATGGGCAAAACATTTATGACATTGGGGAATAATTTACCCCGTGTGCCGGTGCATGACATTGCCATACAGCAAAGAGATAACGAATTGGTGGTGGGCACACATGGCCGCAGTATTTACATAACTAAATTAGATGCAGTGCAGGCTGCTTATGAAAAAAGTAAAAAATAAATGTATTATGCAGAAACTGATTGAGTCTATTTTTTTATTTGGCTAAAGACAGCAGCGCTAATTTGCATTACCACGCCTTTAAAGGCGTGGTAATGCAACGAAAATCTAATAGGCTTTAGCTAAACTATATCAGGTTAAAATTAATTCAGAGAGCTACTTAGGCTAAAGTTTTTACAGTGGCCGGTTTTTTACCGGCCACTTTTTATTTCACTCAAATGGGGTGCAGTAGTGCAAGGCGGCTTATATGCAAACGCATTTGTGTGGTTCTTAGTGGCATTGTTTTTGCCGATTTTTCATGAATGATATCAATCATTTTTACTGCTGCTGCAAATCATATGTACAACCTTGCTGCAAAAGTAATTTTATAGTAATCTTTAAAACTTATCAGTTATGAAAAAGATAATCATTGCATTAGATGGCGAACATTTTCCCAAAGGCGCATTTGAATTTGCCAAATACGTCAACAATCAAAAAGAAATTTTACTGGCAGGCGTTTTT
>NZ_JANPCM010000008.1:0-4846 GCF_031430955.1 Ferruginibacter sp. | reverse complement strand
TAACGGTAAGGGCAAAAATTGATGGCGAAAAACCAAAAGAAGAATGGCTTGATTTTCCGGGAGTGGAAGAAGGGATACGGGGAATGGCGTTTGTGGAAAATGTGGTAGCATCCTCGGAGAGTGAGGAGAAGTGGAAGGAATTTGTGGTATAGAGGAAGCAGAGGTTGGCACGCTGAGGGGCAGAGGACGCAGATAAGAAAATTAATTTTATGGAGATAAATGATATTACAGGAATTATAATTGAGGAATCAATAAGAATTCACAGAGATGTTGGGCCTGGTTTATTAGAATCTGTTTATGAAGAATTATTATTTTACAGATTAACAAAGCGTGGGTTAAAAGTAAAAAGACAACAACCCATTGTTTTTATTTACGAAGATGTGAAAATGAATATAGATTTGCGTTACGATTTGATGGTGGAAGAAAAAGTATTGGTAGAATTAAAATCGCAGGAAACAGTTCCGCCAGTGGCGTATAAAATATTTAAAACTTATTTGCGACTTACGAATATTACCATAGGATTACTGATAAATTTTAATGTAGAAGTTTTAAGAGAGGGCATTAAGAGAATTGCAAATGGTTATGTAGAGCCATGAATTTTGGCACGCTGAGAGGCAGAGATTGCAGAGAAATATTTAATAAAAATTTCAGCGCCCTCTGCTCCTCTGCGTGCCACCAAAATAAATATATAAACCCAGCGTGAATCAAAAAACTCAACAATGCAAACAATAAAAGGCCCCGCCATTTTCTTAGCACAATTTCTGGATGATAAGCCGCCATTCAATAATTTAAAAAACATTTGTACCTGGGCAAAAAGTTTAGGTTTTGTGGGAGTACAAATTCCTACATGGGATGCAAGGTGTATTGATTTACAAAAAGCTGCCGAAAGTAAAACTTATGCAGATGAAATAAAAGGATTGGTAAATGAATGTGGTTTAGAAATTACCGAACTGAGTACACATTTGCAGGGGCAATTGGTTGCAGTAAATCCTGCTTATGATACTTTGTTTGATGGCTTTGCACCAAAAGAATTACATGGTAATTATGCAGCCAGAACTGCATGGGCTGTGCAACAATTAAAATATGGTGCCAAGGCATCGCAAAATTTAGGGTTGAATGCCCACGCTACTTTCAGTGGTTCTTTGCTGTGGCATACTTTTCATCCGTGGCCGCAGCGCCCCGCCGGTTTGGTTGATGATGGTTTTACAGAATTAGCCAAACGCTGGATGCCCATTTTAAATTATTTTGAAGAATGCGGTGTAGATGTTTGTTACGAAATACATCCCGGCGAAGATCTTTTTGATGGCATTACTTACGAAATGTTTTTAGAAAAAGTAAATAATCATGCACGTGCCTGTTTGTTATACGATCCTTCTCATTTTGTTTTGCAGCAGTTAGATTACAAACAATACATTGATTTTTATCACGACAGAATAAGGGCCTTTCATGTAAAAGATGCAGAATTTAATGCCACCGGAAAGCAGGGCACATTTGGTGGCTACCAAAGCTGGCTTAACCGTGCCGGAAGATACCGCAGCCCCGGTGATGGACAAATTGATTTTAAAACTATCTTTAGCAAATTAACGCAATACGGTTACAAAGGATGGGCAGTAATGGAATGGGAATGCTGCATTAAACATCCTGAAGATGGCGCAAAGGAAGGTGCTGAATTTATAAAAAACCACATTATAAGGGTTACAGAAAAAGCATTTGATGATTTTGCAGAAACAGGTAACAATGCTGATTTTAATAAAACTATTTTAGGATTACAATAAATAAAAAAAATAAAGATGAAAAAAAACATTTTAATTATTTCACTTGCTGTTTTTTGTTTTGCATGCAACAGCGGAGGCAGCAGCAGCGAAAAAACCGGCGAAACAAAATCTGCAGCAGACAATCCCGATTATGAAAAAGGATTGGCTTTAACCACTCAATCAGATTGCTGGGGATGCCACAAAATAAGTGAGGTATCAATAGGGCCTGCTTATAAACTAATTGGACAGAAGTATGAAAATACAGAAGCTAATATTAATTTACTGGCAGAAAAAATTCAAAAAGGCGGATCGGGTGTTTGGGGATCGGTACCCATGGCAGCACACAGCAGTTTATCTAAAGAAGATGCAGTAGCTATGGCAAAATATATTATGCTGTTGAAAGATGAAAAATAAATGCAGCAAAAAATATTTTCTTAAATTTTAAATTAATACAGATGAAAAATAAATTTATTGTTTCGATCGCTGCACTTTCAATTTTAATAGCCTGCAACAATAATCAGGATAGCAAAACTGAAAACACCACTACAACTTCTGCAGAAATGAAAACAACTGACAATGACAGTGGCTGGGTTTCTTTATTTGATGGTAAAACTACAGCCGGCTGGCACAGCTACGGCAAAGCCACTGCCGGTGATGCATGGAAAGTTGCCGATGGCGCTTTGTATCTAGACACCACAAAAAAAGAGGGCTGGCAAACTACCGGCGGCGATATTTGCACGGCCGATGAATACGATAACTTTCATTTAAAATTAGAATGGAAAATTGCGGCCAAGGGTAACAGTGGTATAATTTTTTATATTAAAGAAGACACTGTTAAATATAAGTACTGCTGGCAAACCGGCCCCGAAATGCAGGTGGTGGACAATGAAGGACACCCTGATGGAAAAATAATTAAACATAAAGCCGGTGACCTGTACGATTTAATTAGTTGCAGTACTATAACTGTAAAACCTGTTGGCGAATGGAATGAAGCAGAAATAAAAAGTAACAACGGTAAATTAGATCTGTATTTAAACGGCACCAATGTAGTAAGCACTACTATGTGGGATGATAGCTGGAAAAAATTAATTGCCGGCAGCAAGTTTAAAGACATGCCGGATTTTGGTACTTATAAAAAAGGAAAGATCGCTTTACAGGATCATGGCAATATGGTCTGGTACAGGAATATAAAGATTAAGAAGTTGTAAAAAAATGAATAGAAAAAATCCTGGTGTATTACCGGGATTTTTTTATTGGGTGTATTTTAATTTTTTGAAGACAATATGTATTTGCGCTACTGCACTACTGTAGTTTTTTTTGTAAGACAATGTGTAGCAGAGTTTGTACATAAATTGTTTTAAGCAAAAAGTAGCGTATTTTAGTGTAAATACATATGTTAGCTGTGATACCTCGGACAGCCTACACCACTTTAAATTTTGTAATTCTAAATACATTAATTATGTTAGGCTCAGTATATCAAGAAGACCACCAAGTAACAGACTTTAAAATTTTTGACAAATCAAGTGATTCTCAAAGTGAATATTTAAAAAGTACCCATACAATACTTAACAAATCAGAAAAAGTTTCTGTAGCAAAAGATGAAACTAACAATATTGACTACCTACTATTTTCAGTTACTATAAATGCTACAAACAAGCTAAATGGAGAAGACTTATCAAAAATACAAGTGACATCTAATTATCTTTTAGAGTATAACAAACTTGAACAAATTCAAATTGATATGGCTTGTGGCTTAGTGGAAAGAAGTGTTCAACATTGCCATAACCTTTACATTGGCAAAGTAAGCGATACACATTTAAAAAATGACACAATATCTATTCCTAAAAATCTAAAATCGGACTGTATAAAACAAAGGTTAGAATTTGCTGTGAAAAATTAAATGCACTTTTGAAAAATTTGTTTTTTAAAATAAAAAATATATGAAGACTATTCTCACAACTATATTATTGTTGTTTACTTGCTATGACATTTATTCGCAATATAAAGAACAATTATTAGAAATGGACGAATCTAAAATATCTAAACTTGATAGTTATATATACGATAATGATTTAGACGAAGTGCTAACAGGTAAGGTTAAAGATTTTTCTTGGGACTTCAATGATATAACTTTTTATCAAAAATTTCTTGAAGAAATAGAAAACGAAAAATTGGATTATAGATATTTTCTTTTTTTATCCAAAATTTCAAACATTAAAGAATCAAATAATAATTACACTAATCGAGTTTACTATTATTATAAATTAAAATTTGCAATATTAGCAATTGAAAACGGAAAAAATTTGGCAAAAGTTGTAGCTGACTCAATTAAAAAGCAAATCATTGAAAAATATTACACAGCTTCATTTGTACCAAATGTTTGGCAAGACGACAAAGAATTCAAGAATTATGCTGAATTTGTTTTAAAATATATTGACAATTTAAAATACTCAACTCAATTCGATAAGAAAACCATTTCCCTATTTTATCAAACCAAAGCAGATATTATTTATGAAATTTACATATTAACCGAAGGTAATAATACTAAAATTTCAGAGGTTTTAACCAACTATAAAATGGCACTTAGTGAAGATAATACTAATTGGAAAGCGTTTGTTAGCAGAGGCAAATTAAGATTCTATCGTTTAAATGACTATAGAGGTGCTTTAGAAGATTACAAAGAAGCACTTTCATTGGAAAACAAAAAGAAATTTCCATTATCACCAAATCTAACAACTTTTTCTTTTGAAATTGGAGAGTGCTATCTAAAATTAAAAAAATATAGCGACGCTATAAATTTTTATAATAAAACAAACACACTCTATTTAGGAAAAATTAAAGAACCAAATAAAAAAATAAGGGTAATTGATAAAGAGATTTATACAAAATACATTGGAATTTTTTATTTTAAATTAGCAAATTGCTATTATAACTTGAAAAATAAAAAAGAAGCTTGTGGTTATTTCAAAAAATCTTTAACGTTTGGATATTCGCCTGATAATTTAAGAGAATCAATGAGTATTTTTAATTGTAATTAAACTCAAAAATTTGGTTATGTACTACAGCCAGAAGGGGGTTTGGCAAAAGTGGGG
>NZ_JANPCM010000007.1:0-12081 GCF_031430955.1 Ferruginibacter sp. | reverse complement strand
CTGTATTTATATGATATCGAATTTTAAATAAGATTACTTTTCGTAATCACCACATCAGGTAAGTTATGTTGAGAGGAAAATTGGGGTTATTAAAAGTTGTTTATCTGGGGAAGGAAAAAATCATATACAAAGTATAGCGTTTTATTTTAAAATCAAAATTTTTTTTTAGGTTCGGCTATGCCGTACAGATTTACAAAAATAATTTGTTGCTTTAACCTTTAGAGCTACCACTTTGATAGATATAATTGTTTATAAAAGAGGACAATATATTTTAGAGTAGTCTTTTTTGCAGGTGCTAATTTTTAGATAAACCCCTCCGTGCTAAAAAATAATTTTCAGGGCAAGCTGTATAATAGCCCTGTTTGCAAAGGGGCGGCTTATATTTTTTTACTGCGAAAGTTTAAAAGCTGCGACATTTGTACTCTTAAATACGCCGAACTAATAACTAACATGAAAATAGAAAACTGCACCACAACAGATATTGATGAAATATTCCGCCTATACGCAATAGCATCAGCCTATCAAAAAGAAAAACAAACCGTAGTGGTGTGGCCCAATTTTGAAAAGGAACTTGTAGAAACAGAAATTGTTGAAAACAGGCAATGGAAATTAATTATTGATGACGAAATTGCCTGCGTTTGGGCTACTACTTTTAGTGATGAACAAATTTGGGAAAAACGAAATGCCGATGCTGCGATTTACATTCACCGTATTGCAACCAATCCCAATTTCAGGGGTAAAAATTTTGTATTACTGATTACAACCTGGGCTAAAGAATATGCAAAACTTAATGGCAAAAAATTTGTGCGGTTAGATACACTCGGCAACAATACAAAATTAATAGCGCATTATACCAATGCAGGTTTTAATTTTTTGGGTATGTTTAACTTAAAAAATACGCAGGGGCTGCCCGATCACTATCATAATATGCCAGCATGTTTGTTTGAAATACAATTGTAAAAAAATATTTTAGCAGTCCCCTTCTTTCGAATATATCTATAAAAAAACAGCGCAAAAAGCAAACATGAAATACAAAAAATTATGGCTATAATAATTTAAAATAACAGCATTTCATGTTGGCTTACTATAATTTTTTCTAAAGACCAAACATCGTTACTATAAATAAATTCAGTTTGCCCGGCAATATCCGGCCCACCATATTTTCCTCCCGTCATAAATATTTTGTTGTTATAAATGCAGGCTGCTATTCCACCTCTTGGACTCCATGGTGCCCTTTCTGCTTTCCATTGTTTTCCATTATCACTTACCGTGTTCGTTCAACTGATAAATTAGAAAAGTTTAATTCTGTTGGTTCCACAATGCCCAACACATTTGCTTTTGAGTGGCCATGGCAAGCATTTAAAATATAAATAACTGCAATGGAGGCAAAAAATAACGTGGACTTTTTCATAAACTATATTTTTATTTTTTTGGATAATCTTTTACATTCAATCCCAGAATAATATTTCTTTCAGCATGCAGCACCCCATTAACAAACACCGTTTTTAAAACACCATTACCTCCAACCGGATTTATTTTATTTTTCTCCGCATCAGGCAATAAAGGATCGTCGTTAAAAAGAAATTCATCAATCCAGTATTCGCTAATGCCAGGTTCTTTTATTGTGGGGTGAATATGTTTTGGATTATTACTGTTGGGATAAGATGCCGGAACTAAGGTATAAAATTTATAAAAACCTGTTTTATCAGTTTTTATCCAGCCACGTATATAACCATGCCGCTTAGCCCAACCTTGTTCATTACCTTTTTTTGAGTAAAGCCCTTTTTGATCGGTGTGATAAATATATAGCACCACATCCGCTGCAGGAGTTTTGCCATCTGGCTTAAAAATAATACCGCTGATCTCTATCTTTGTACCAGCCTCATTAAAATCGGGCAAAGTATCAATATTATTTAATTGCTTAAAACTAACCGGCGATTCATAAACTGCTTCGCAGCCTTCGCAGTTTCCGCCTGCTTTTATATCTGCTGCATTTTTTTTATTACTGCCTACTGTCGGATTTTGTCCGCAACCGTTGAGTGCTGCTGCAACTGATAAAATGGTAAAAAGAAATAAATGTTTCATCACTTTTAATTTATATTCAAATTTCAACCTAAAAAAAACAGGTTACAAATGGATTACATAAAGGGAATAAAACACTTGACGAAGCGAAAAAATGCCTGTTGTAAAGTAAAACCTGCAGTTAGTGTAAATGGATTTTCCAAATAGATTTTGTAAATTTATTTTACACTATGCACAACGCTCCGTTTTTTTTACGCTATAAATTGCACCACCTGCTGATATGGATGCTGGTTTTTGGCTTGTGGTACATGCTGCGGTACGAAGATTATTCTACCCGGGAAAGGGCTTTTAAGATTACTGTACTAAAAGTGGCTGATCTTGCCCTGCTTATTTATATTACTAATTACCTGCTTATTCCACAACTTCTTTACAAAAAAAAATATTTACTTTTTGGGTTGATATTTATTGTAATAATTATCGGCAGCAGCATCATTAAAATGTACCTGATAGGCAAAATACTCAACAACGACCAGTTACTTAATTTTGGCGCCAATTTAAAAGTGCGGCTTTACGACAATGTTATTCCACATTTTTTTTTAGTTACTGCCGGTGCTGCAATAAAACTGGTAGTTGACCAGATTAGGTTGCAGAAAAAAATGATCGACATGGCAAAAGAAAAAGCTGAAGCTGAATTAAGTTTTCTTAAATCGCAGATTAATCCACATTTTCTTTTTAACTCAATTAACTCCGTTTATTTTTTAATTGATAAAAATAATGCTGATGCCAGGCAGGCATTGCATAAATTTTCGGATATGTTGCGTTACCAGCTTTACGAGGCCAATGGAGAAAAAATACTTGTAGAAAAAGAAATTGATTACCTTAAAGATTATGTTGACCTGCAGAAATTACGCAAAGATGAAAATTACCTGGTGGAATTTAATTGTGCTCCCGAAGTAAAAGGTTTTTTTATTGAGCCCCTACTGCTGATCCCTTTTGTGGAGAATGCGTTTAAACATATTTCGCATAAAACAAACCAGGCCAATTTTGTAAAAGTGCATTTAAGCAGGCATAACGGATTGTTTGAATTTGCTGTAGAAAATTCTAAAGAAAACGGTATTAAACTAACAGAAAAACATGGTGGTATTGGCCTTACTAATGTAAAGCGAAGGCTGCAGTTACTTTACCCAAACCAGCACGAGCTGGTAATTGAAAATAAGGATGACATTTATAAAATTAATTTCAAACTTAAAATTTAAAAACATGCTTACCGGATTACTGCTGCGTAAAAAGAAACAGTTTAAAACCTTTTGGGTATTGTTTACTGCTGTTGCATTATTATTCGCAGGCATTTTAAAAGTATTATAACAATGATCAACTGTATTATTATAGATGATGAGCCCCTTGCCCGAAAAGGTTTAAAGGAATATATTGCCGATATAGATTTTCTTAATCTTACAGGCGAATTTGATAACGCTTTAAAGGCTACAGAGCAGCTCAGCAGTGGAAAAGTGCAATTGCTTTTTTTAGACATACAAATGCCTAAAATTACTGGCCTCGATTTTTTTAAAAAGTTGCATCATCCGCCTCCGGTAATATTTACAACTGCTTATCCGCAATTTGCCTTAGATGGATTTGAATTAAATGCACTCGATTACTTAGTAAAACCCATTTCGTTTGACCGCTTTTTAAAAGCTGCTATACGTGCCAAAGAGTTTTATGAGGTAAGGCAGATAAATATGGATGAACCAAAACAAGGCGACCAGGCACCTGATTATTTTTTTATTAAAGCAGAAAATAAATTAGTAAAAATCTTTTTTGATGAAATTTTATTTGCCGAAGCACTACAGAATTATGTAGTTATTCATACCAAAGAAAAAAAACACATTACATATCTTACTTTTAAAGCGGTGGAAGAATACCTGCCCGTCATACAATTTATTAAAACGCACAAATCGTATATTATTGCAGTTTCAAAAATTGAAAATATTGATGGCAATATTATCCAAACAGGGAATCACCAAATACCGGTAAGCCGCAATTTTAAAGATGAAGTGATGGAAAAATTGCTGAAAGGGAAATTTTTAAAAAGATAGCTTTTGAGTTAACACCAAATTATTTTTATGAAATTAAAAACCATTCTTATTCTTATTGTAATACTAATTTTTGCAGCATTAGTTGGCGCAAACGTTTATGATTGGTATAAACAGGATAATTTTAAAGCAGAACATAATAAAGAGAAAATAATATAAACCCTCACTTCTTTAAAAAAATAACAATTGCCCCGGCAAGCGTTAAGGCCAGTATTACTTTTCTGTAACCATCGTCTTTTATTTTAGCAACAATTTTTAAGCCTGCAAAAAAACCAATTAATAATGCAGGTAATAAAAACAGATCCATTTGTAAAGATGATGCAGTTATATTTTTCCAGTAAAAAATTTGAAAGGGCAATTTAAAAAGATTGATCACTAAAAATACCCAGGCCGCTGTACCAATAAAATCGTTCTTGGGCATGCGCATGGCTAAAAAATAAATATTGGAAAATGCACCGGCAAGGTTACCCAGCATAGTGGTAAAGCCTGAAGCCAAACCTAACCCTGATGCAAAAAAAATATTATGCGGCACTACAGGTGTTTTCCTAATTTCTAAATACAGCATAATAATTACGGTAAGTACAATTATTACTGCCATTATTTTTCTAAATAATATTTCATCCAAATCTTTACCCACATACACACCAATTAAAATACCGGCAACCATCCAGGGCAAAAGTTTCCAAAAGTGTGGCCATTTTGCATGGCGGTGATAATACATTACCGCCAAAATATCTGCAACGCATAAAAGCGGCAGCACAATTCCGGTGGAGGCTTTACCACCAAATACAATAGCCATAATGGTTACGTTCATCATATCAATACCCTTTAACCCGGCTTTTGACAGGCCAATGATAAAAGCTCCCAGTAAAATCAATACCCAGTTAGTTAAAGAATAAGAAGAAAGTATTTCCATAATTTTTATAAGGTTGCAAACCTTTGCAAAAAACAAAAGATCGATATATAAATATTTTCCATTAATTTGTCGCTGCAATTTAAAAGTTAAATCATCATGAAATCATTTTTTGCCAAATTCATTTTATTCGCCATTTGCTTTTTTTCTATTTGCTCATTTGCTTATAGTGGTAATAAACCTAAAAAAGAGATTTACCAGCTAACGGTTTATCAATATACCACTCCAGCACAGGAAACTGTTTTAAATAATTATCTCAAAAATGCTTTGCTGCCTGCATTGCATAAAATGAACTATAAAAATATTGGTGTATTTAAGGCATTAGCCAATGATACTGCTGCAGTAAAAATGCTTTATGTGTACATGCCCATAAAAAATTTAGAAGATCAACAGGCTATTGCAGAAAAATTAAGTAAGGATGCCACATATCAAACAGCCGGTACCGAATATATTAACGCAGTTTATACCAATGCTGCTTACACAAGAATGGAAGTTATTTTATTAAAAGCTTTTCCCCTGGCACCACAAATGCAGTTACCCAAACTTACTTCCCCTAAAAATGAAAGAGTGTATGAACTACGCAGTTACGAAAGTGCTTCAGAAAAAATATTTGCCAATAAAGTGCATATGTTTAACGAAGGCGGAGAAGTGGAATTATTTAAAAACTTAAATTTTAATGCCATCTTTTATGCTGAAGTAATTGCCGGCAGCCACATGCCCAACTTAATGTACATGACCAGTTTTGAAAATAAAACCGACAGAGATGCTCACTGGAAAAGTTTTGTAGATTCTCCTGTCTGGAAAAAATTATCGTCAATGCCGGAGTACCAGCACAATGTATCGCATATTGATATTATGTTTTTACAACCGCTGGAGTATTCTGATTTTTAAAAATTATTTTTCATATAGCCTGTCAATAATTAATTGCACAATTGTTTCCGGTTCATTTTCTATATTTATACTAACTGTGTTGGCTGATATTTCTAAATTACTAAACTGCGATTGTAAAAGTGTTGCCGGCATATAATGCCCATGCCTGTTTTGTAAGCGTTGAAATATAATTTGATAACTGCCCTTCAAAAATATCCACACTGGTTTTGCAATACCATTGTTAAGAACAATCCTGTATTTTTCTTTAAGTGCTGAGCAGGCAATAATAGCGCCATTTAGTTGCTGCTGTTCAAAAGCAAATTCATTAATTTTTTGTAACCAGTCACTCCTGTCTTCATCATTTAACGGCTCGCCGGCTTTCATTTTTTCTACATTAGCTGCCGAATGAAAATCATCCCCATCAAAAAAAGGGATAGCAATTTTTTGAGATAATAATTTCCCAATAGTAGTTTTGCCGCAACCGGAAACCCCCATGATGTAAATAATGTTGTTTATCATACTATATCAAATTTATCATTTTAAATAAACTTATTGTTATTTGTGCTAAACATTTTCAGCAGATGATGGTTATGTTATAAATTTATTTTTAAAGATCATCAGCTATGACGGCACCAATAAAAATTGCAGTAGTAACCGGCGGCAGCCGTGGCCTGGGAAAAGATATGGCCATCAGTATTGCAAAAAAAGGAATAGATGTTATCATCATTTACCGTAGTAAAGAAACTGAAGCGCTGGAAGTGGTGAAACAAATTGAAAGCATGGGGCAAAAAGCCATTGCACTGCATCTGGATATGAGCTTATTTTCTTCCCTTGATACTTTTGTAAACACTGTTAAAGAAACATTGAAAATTAAATGGAACACCACATCCTTCGATTTTTTAATTAATAATGCCGGCATGGGTGCTACTGTACCTTTTATGGATGTAACTGAAGAATTATTTACCGATTTTCTAAATGTACATTTTAAAGGCATTTATTTTTTAACGCAAAAATGTGTGCCCATTTTAAATACTGGCGGTAGAATAATAAATATCTCCACCGGCACTACCCGTTTCTCCAATCCCGGTTATTCAGTTTATGCCTCAATGAAAGGCGCTATAGAAGTTTTTACAAAATATCTTGCTAAAGAATTAGGTGCAAAAGGTATTGGCGCCAATGTGGTAGCACCCGGGCCTGTGGAAACCGATTTTAATAACGGTTTTATAAGAAGTAATCCGCAGGTAAAAGCCATGATGGGAACTTTATCGCCGCTGGGCCGTGTGGGTGCTGCTGATGATATTGTCAGCGTAGTGGCTTTTCTTTGTACCGAAGATGCCAAATGGATTAACGGGCAACGGATTGAAGTGAGTGGTGGAATTAATACATGATGTGTAACCGTTTTAAATGTGTTATTCAACCTTTTTTAAAGTAGGGGATTGAATTTTAAGCACATTTTATACAATTAAGCAGTGCAGATGGCGTAAAGATTACAATACCACGCTAATTATCTTTATCTTTGCAAAAATCTGCCGAAATATTTCCCCCTTTTTCTACAGATCATCCTCTCAAATCTCATCGTTTAACAATATTAATTATTAAATAAAAACAATTATGGCGGAAACCTGGAATAAAAAAGAAAGAGAAAAGAAAAAAATGCAAAGTAAGAGAGAGAAAAAAGAAAGGATGCAGGAGCGTAAAGAAAATCCTAAGGTAAAAAGTATGGATGATATGATGGCCTACATTGATGAGAATGGAAACATATCGGCCACCCCTCCCGATCCTAAAAAAATGAGAAAGATCAAACTGGAAGATATTGAAATTGGTGTACCAAGACAGGGAGAAATGGATGCTGCTGATTTAATAAGAACAGGTACAGTTACATTTTTTAACGGCGAAAAAGGATATGGATTTATTAAAGATCAGGAAACTAAAGAAAGTGTTTTTGTACACATCAATTCTCTGAAAGATCCTGTGCAGGAAAACAGTAAAGTAATTTTTGAAGTGGAGATGGGACCAAAAGGTGCCAATGCGGTAAATGTAAGGTTAGCACCTGCAACTTAAATTTTATTAATCAGCAGAAAAGATTTTGTATTTGCTGATGTTTGTATAAAATATTTTCAGTTATACTTATTACGTAGAGAGGTTGATTAGTTTATGCTATCAGCCTTTTTTGTTTTTACAATTTTCCAGATATCAATCCATAATGTGCCATGGCAAACACTATTCAGGCAGCGATTACTTAAAATGATTTGGCTTAGCCTGAATACGTCTCTTACAAAAAAGCACATAAATCATTATATAGATAAGAATAAGTTTACTGTACCTTGGTTATTATAAAGTTTGTTGTAAGAAATTAAGAAAGGAATACTTTGACCTTTATTCTTTTTTTATTAATTTGTTAAGCTAAAACTTTTTTATGAAAAAAATAATTATAAGAGCATCGCTCTTTTTAACCTGTTTTACGTTTGCTGCTTTAGTAAAAGCACAATCTATAAGTGCCGAAGATACTAAAGCACAAATGGTAAAAGACTGGGAAAGGGCAAAGGCTTATACGGTTGATTACCTCAATAAAATGCCAGCCGATAAATATTCTTTTAAAGCAGTGGACAGCATCCGGAGTTTTGCACAACAAATGCTGCACCTTGCACAGGGAAATTTATTCTTAATGTCTAATGCATCGGATATGCCAACACCATCTTTTATGCAGGCCGATTTGGAGCACAGCGCCAGCGCACAAAAAAAAGATTCTGTTATGTATTATGTAACTGCCAGCTACGACTATTGCACTAATGCAGTAAAAAATAGTGATGTAAATAAATGGGGCGAAAAAAAGAAACTGTTTGGCATGGAAGCAACAAGAATGGCATTGATGATGAAAACTTTTGAGCACCAAACACATCACCGTGGGCAGACTGCTATTTACATTCGTTTGCAGGGTATAAAACCGCCGGATGAAAGATTGTTTTAATAATTTCTTTTAAAAAATGGGGCTGTTTCAAAAGCAAACAAATCTGTCACATTGAGTTTATCGAAATGGTTACAGATTTGTTTGTCAGCGATTGTAATATTTCGATAAACTCAATATGACAATCGCTGGTACTTTTGATACAGCCCCATTTTTTTATGCAGCAGTAATTATTTTTTCCAGCACCATAAACTCTAGCGGTTGCAAGTGCCTGCCGGTTAAATCATCTTCTATAAATGGTTTTCTTTTGCCGGTATCATTATAGCCGTAGCGGTTGTACCAATCAATTAATTCTGTTCTTGCGCTAATCACCGTCATATAAATTACAGTACATTGCAAATGCATTGCATATTCTTCTGCAATTTTTAATAATTGTTTGCCAATACCTGCGCCTTGTAAATTTGGCGATACACTTAGCATACCAAGGTAAACTTTATTATCATGCTGTTGCAGGTTTACACAACCAATAATTTCTTCCTGCTCATTCACATATTTTAAAACAACACTGTTGGGCTGTGCCATTATATTTTGCAGATCGTTTTCATCTGTACGCACATTACCTGCAATAAGATGAGCTTCGGTTGTCCAGCCCTGTTTTGAACTTTCGCCACGGTAAGCACTGTTGAGCAAGGCAACAATGCTTGCGGCATCTGCCACAGTTGCAATAGTTATTCTTTTATTGGAAAATGTGAACATGCTATAAAAATTAAATTGTTTCAGTCGATTTTTTATATAAAGAGTTAAATTAAAAACAAAAAAAATCTGCCTTTCCAGAGGCAGATTTAAAATTAAAAAATATACAGTTAGTTTTTAATTATTTTTTGATTGTCAATAATAATTCCATTCATTAATAATTGAACAAAATATAAACCATTGGTAAATTTACTTATCTCCTGCAGCTGAATATTATTGTATCCTTTGCTTATGAAAGATTGCTTTGCTAAAACTATTTGACCAGAAGCATTGATAAGTCTGATTTCAGCAGTACCTTTTTCAGTAGCTGTAAAACGTATATATAAATTTTCTGTAAATGGATTAGGCGAAACCTGCATTACAATATCCTTTGAAGCCTGTAACCTGACAGCGATAACTTTGCTGTAGCTTATTTTGCCATCAATATCAAATTGCTTTAAACGGTAATACACTATAACTTTTTCCTGTAATTCAGGCGTATTATCTTCATACAAATAGTCTTTTTCTGTACCATTAATTGTTGTACCATCTAACGCAAGGCCTATAGTGATAAAAGTGGTGTTATCAAAAGACCGCTCTATTTCAAAATGGCTGTTATTTACTTCCTGAGCTGTTTTCCATTTTAATAAAACAGTTTTATTTGCAACCACTGCATCAAAAGATAGATATTTAACCGGTAGTGCTGCAGCTGCAATTATATTTGTTACCGCATAATCTTTACAGCCATTTCTCACTTCAGTTAATTCTAAAGTATAGCTTCCTTCTAGTGTTGTCTGAGGATTTTTAATATTAGCAGTATAGCTATTGGGGCCTGTCCATTTCCAAATTAACCCTGCAGAATTTCCAAATGGTGTACTGTAATTGCTTGCAGCAACATTACCCCCAATTAAAGTAACTGTGGATAGTAAATTTGTTGGGTCCAGCATACCGGTAACTGATGCCGAAGCTACAGGCTTATAATAATCGGCAATCACTGTTGCACTGTCAGTGTTTGTTGGGCAGCCTGCAACTATAGCCGCAGTTAAAAAATATTTTCCAGTCTTATCCACAGTTATTGTAGTTGCATTCGGATCTGAAATGATATTACCATTTGAAGTTGACCATTGATAAGAAGCTCCACTAACAATCATAGAAGGGGATAATGTTGTTGTGGTAACATTACATTTTAAAGCGCTGGGAGCAGCAATTTGTGCAGGAGCCTGCGGGGCATCCAAAAATTCGTAAGGACCAGTAAAATCCTGCAATGCTGACTCAAATGTTGAAGAAGACCTGGTTTTAGCCATCACTCTTGTAAAAGGAGGTGTGCATGGATCCATCCCTACTGATAAGGCAGGATCAATACCTAAACTGGTTAAATCAATAGCCACTTCTCCAAAATCATACGCTGCATAATTGATTGAATAATAATTATTAGGAGAACCTCCTAATGCTTTGGAATTGGTTCCCCAAAGTGGTGCGTTAGTATTGCTGGTAGATGCTGAACCCCATGATTGAAATCCACTTGCTGCAAGTGCTGCTATTTTTGCATACCCATATACAGATCCATGAAAATTGTTTGGCACAAAACTGAATTTTGCAGGGCTTACCGTGTTATAAGCAGTTTGCGAAACCCAAATATATACAGATATCTCCTGTACCCCTGCTGTGCTATAGGTAAAAGAAACTGACATATCACCTATTTCTTTTACAGTTCCATTAGCATTAAAATTCCAGGCACTATGGCCACCAGTTATTCCTGGCCCTGAATTACTAAATATACCGGTTGACTGGTTATAGTCAATTCTTGTACGAAACAATTCAAAATCTACATACCTGTTACCTGTATTACCTACTGTGCTAACTCCCATAGCTAATATTAATGCGCTGGGATTTGTATTATTAATAATAGTTCCGTTACGGCGCATGTGTATATAAGTATCTATAATATCTGCTTTGTCCGAAACTGCACCACCGGTTGGTGATGTGGTCCAACTAGCTGGGTTATCGCCGTTTTTTGCACCGGATGTATAAGTTGTTAAATCAGTTTGTCCCGGGAGAGAAGAAAACCCAAACTTATCCCTTGCATAACGGGCATCTAATAAAAGATAACCATTTTGGGTGGAGTACCTGTTAAAAGCCATTCCACGGGTGAATGCAATGTTTTGCCCTGCGGCTATTTGGGTAGCATAGGGCAAAGTTCCGCTGGTATCAATTACACCTGTACCAACGTTAGCACCGGAGCCTATTTTTTTAAACCAGTCAAAACTGCCCTGAGGTGAATTACCTGAAATGTTTTGAGATTGACCCGAGATAGCGTCTCCGTCTATACCAAAGGCTGCTGGTAAACCAGGACTAAATTGAGCAAAAATTGTGATTGGAAATGTTGAGACAGTAAATAAGAGTACAAATAATACGAATGTAAAATTCCTTTTCATTTTCTTAGTGGTTTGAGATTAAAATTGAAAGTTTAGAATAACCGAGGTAATCAATCATTTCTAACTTCCGTGTAAAAGTAATATTACTTACGTATTAAGCAAGTTTTTGGATTC
>NZ_JANPCM010000006.1:0-8308 GCF_031430955.1 Ferruginibacter sp. | reverse complement strand
GTAATAAATGCCAGCGGATCGGTTATCGATCTGTCCACATGGCTTTCGGCAGCGCAATGCAATACTGCTGTAAAATTATATTCCTTAAAAAGATTTCGTAATAATTCAAGATCGGTAATATCTCCTTTTACAAAGTGATAGTTAGGTTTATCTTCTATATCTGTTAAGTTTTCTAAATTTCCGGCGTAAGTAAGTTTATCAAGATTGATAATAGTGTATTGCGGATATTTTATAACAAACAAACGGGTTAAGTGCGACCCAATAAAACCTGCGCCACCGGTAAGTAAAATCGTATGCATTTTTTTGTGTTGAATTAGGGCAAAAATATAGATAATTAAGCAAAGGTTACTGCCAATAAAGTATTAAAGGGCTGTAAAGGCAACATGAAAATATTGTTTTATTTCGTCCACATCAAACTGCTGTGCCCGGCCTTTAGCTTTTTCTTCAAATTGTTTGCGTAATGCGGCATCTTCATACATTCTTTTCATGGCGGCGGCCAATGCTATTACATCATTAACTGGTGTTAAAATACCATACTCACCAATTTCGTAATTATTAATTGCCCGGTGGTGCAAATCGGTTGCAGGTGCCAGCAATTCTCGTGGGCCGCTGCTGCAATCGGTAGAGATAACCGGTTTGCCACAGGCCAATGCTTCAATTAATACATTGGGAAAACCTTCTACATGGGAACTTAAAACAAAACAATTAGAGCGGCTTACATACTTAAATGGATTATTATCCCAGCCACAAAAAACAACTTTATCCCTCATCCCAAAATCCGATACTTTTTGTTTTAGATCCTCTTCCATTATTCCACCACCAACAATTAATAATTTACAGGGCAGGTTTTTCATAATAAAAAAAGCCTGCAGCAGTAACAAATGATTTTTCTCTTTTCTAAACCCTCCAACATTTATAAAATAAAAAATATCTTTTTCAAAAACAAAGGCTGGCTTTTCATCTGTATGTGACCGGATAAACCCTAAATCAATTGGATTATAAATTACTTTTACCGGTGTTTTTATTTTAAAATTTTCCATAAGATCGGTTTGCATGGCATAGGAATTTGCCAGCACCAGATCGGCACGTTTGTAACTGAACATGACCATAAATTTTGTAAACATCCGGTAGATGGCAGAATGACTTTGCTGTATAGTGGTTTGATGGGTCCTTTCGCACATAATCACTTTTCCTTTGTATCGCCATATACTTTTCATTAAGGCGTTTATGTAACAGGGACGGTACAAAAAAGCAACAGAAATATTAATCCTATTGATTTTGCAATATCTGTAAACTTTGTACGACTGGTAAGGCATTTTTAAAAACCTCATGAGTTTATTCTCATGTAAGGGCTGCTCTAAATCAAGTATTTTTATTTCGGAGGGTACTATAAAGTCTATAATATTTGTATAAAGAGCAAGATGAATTTCAAAATCGCTCCGCAAATGCTCCAATAAGAGTGACACTACTCTTTCGGCACCGCCTGACTGCAATGTATTGATGAATATTAATAGCTTAGGTTTTATTCCGTTCATTCGTTTTCATTTATTCGGCTGTGTATCAGCTGCAAATATGAGTTATTTTTTTTAAACCTGAGCCATTAGCCATTGCATAATTAAGCCATTAAAATACTCATTCGATTGATAAAGCAATTATTTTTTAAGCAACCCATTTTATAAATTAAAGTTTTGATGAAGCTCTAAAAATAGAGCTTCTGTTTTTTTTATGGCAAGATTTAAGGAAAACATTTTTTGTGTGTTATTTTGAATTTGCCGGCGGTTAAAATTGATGTCCCTTACTTTTTCAATTGCAGCAGTAAATGCTTTTTCATCACCATCTTTTACAAGCAACCCATTTTCGCCGTCAGTAATTATTTCGTTTATTCCACCCGGTGCATTAAATGCTATAACGGGAATACCCAAAGCGCCAGCTTCCAGTAAAGTGTTGGGGAAACCTTCGTAATGTGAGCCCATTAAAAAAAGATCTGCGTCTTCCATTTCACCAAACGGGTTATCTTTCTTCCCTGTTAAAAAAACTTTACTTTGCAATTGAAGCTGGTTAATAAGATTTTGCAGTAACATCTTTTTATCGCCATCTCCGATAATATAGTAAGTAAAAGGTATATTAAGATTTGCAACAGAACGAATTAACCTGTCGATTCCCTTTTCTTCGGAAAGACGGGCAACGGTTATAAATTTATTTTTTTGAGTTGCTGCAAGCATTAATGAATTTTCTTCCACAGCATTATTAATAACAATTGTTTTTTCTTTTTTGATACTGTAATTATCAATCAGATCCTGCTGCATAAATTTCGACTGGCAAATAATAAAATCAATGCGGCAGTAAAATTTTTTTATCAGCCAGTTATATAAAACAGGAAATTTTGCTCTTTTACTGTTACTGCTTACCACACTCGATTCTCTTGCAATAAAAATTATTTTTTTAGAAAACAATTGCCTGAAAACAGCCAGATAAATATTGAGATGGTTTGAAGTGGAAAAAATAATATCAGGCTTGTGCTGTTTTACCAGCGATTTAATTTTAAATAAAGATGACCGGGCATGCTTTACTTTTAAATCAATCACTACTACATCTTTATTATTGATTGTATAAAAAGAAGTTTCGTTATTTAAAACCGCCAGCTTAACTGCAAATTGTTGAGAGTTGATATTATTGCACAGTAATGAAACATACTTCTCCGATCCGCCACATTCCAGCGTTGGAGTAAGTATCAATAATTTTATTTTTTTTGTATCGTTGATATCAGGCTGCAAATAAGGTAGTTTTTTTATTTACCGAGTATGCATTTAAAAAACATATTAATACAACAATAAGGCAAACGTTTACCGCCATGCCAATTCCACCATACCAATAACCTAATGCACATGCACTTATTATATTTACAATAACAGCAATAGTAATATTTTTTATGGATTGTTTTTGCTGCCCCTGCAGTATCATTTGCTGAAAAAAGAAAGAAACAAATGGGGAGAAAAATAAAGCAAAGCTCATAATACGTAAAAGGGTTACTGCATAAGAAATATCTTGCCCGTTATTTTTTCCTGCAAGTAATTGTATTATATATTCTGCTAAAAAAAATTGCAGTAAAGCAAATAATAAAAAAGAAGATGCAATTATTTTTACAAGCTTCTGCACCATTTTTTTATAAGCATCGGTTGAAGATGCATACAACGCAGAAAGATGCGGAAAGAAAGTATTATTAACCACACTGCTTAACATGCTTGCTGCACTAAATATTTTTTGTGCAACAGAATACGACCCCACCACTAATGGATTGCTAAAAATTTGCAGTATAAAAATATTTACTGAAGAATAAAATGGCGCCAGAATAATACTTGTAAAAACATAGTTGCTTTCCTTAAAAATTTCTTTCATAAATTCTCTATCTGGAATTTTGTAAGATAATTTTATTTTATTCCGCAATAAAATAAACCCGATAATGCCTGCCAGCAAATTACCAGCTGCTAAAGCAAAAAAAGTATTATTAATATCATTGGGTTGCTTAACCAATACTATAATCAGAAAAAGTGAAATTAATTTAGAGATAAGTGTTACCAATGTACAACTTTTCATTTGCTGTATGCCCCTGAAATACCAATCTGGAAAAAGCAGGTTACCCAACAGGTAGGCCGCTGCCAATAAAATCAAGATAATATTTTGTTGCAGATATGCTATAAAAAATGTACAAAGCAAAAAAGCAATAAGGCTTGCAGTAAATAAAAAAAGTTTAATGGAATAGACAGCTGCAATTATTTTTTTTTGCAAGTCAATATCATTAACAGCATTAGCAATGCGCTGCGTTGCAGTTAAGCCAAAACCAAAAGCAATAAGCAAATCAAAATACATTATGCCGGTTTGCATAAGCGAAAAAACACCAAAGCCACTTATGCCCAGCACCCGAAGCAAATAGGGAAATATAAGTAATGGAAAAACTATTGCAATGCCCTGCTGAAAACCCAGCGATATAAAATTTACAAAAAGTTTTTTATTATTATGAAGCATTACCAGGTTGCAACTGTTTAAGCGTTTTTATTTTTTCTTTATGCACTGCAATATAATCATCTAAGCCCGCTTTTGCTTTGTTATGATAACCGGTGTGCTCTAAAACATAACCCAGTTCTTCCAAAAAAGTAATGCATTTTTCTTTAATGCCCGGCACTTTGCAATTATGTGTTGCCAGTAACAGGTGTGGCGTATATTTTTTTAACGTATTTACTGCACCCATCAATGCGTCATACTCTGCACCTTCAATATCAATTTTCATCGCATCCGGTGCCGCATAGCCCATTTGTAAAAGTGTATCGATAGAATAACACGCCACTTTAATTTTTTCTCCTGTATAATTAGCTGCATCTAAAACATAAGTATTGCCTTCTGCAAAAACTTTGTCGTAAGAAAATTCCACTTCTTTTTCTGTATCCGCAATTGCAAATTCTAAAAGTTCAATATGGTTCTCTTGAATTTGTTTTTTATTCAATACTAATAATTTTTTAAAAACATCATTATTAAATGTGGTTGGTTCAAAAGCATAAATTTTTCCTGTAGTAATTAAAGTGTTTGCTATAAAAGAGTAGTAACCAATATTGCTGCCTACATCATAAAAAACAGTGGCAGGTGTAAACCAACTGCAAAATTCATTCATCACGGCTGGCGGTTCGTTGTTAGCAATAATGTATTCGTAACTTCTGTCAGTTGGCCATTGATATCCCTTTAGCGGCCCCGACATTATGGAAAGATATTTTTGCTTAAACAGATACCTGCAAAGTTTAATATACCAGTATTTAAAAAACAAATTGGCCTGCATGCAAAGTATATTGTAGGTTATAAATTATTTTTTCCACCAGTATTAAAGCAAAAATAACTTTATAAATTTAAAATCAGCCCACCGCAATCTAAAATCCTAAGTTACCTTTGCCGCTATGCATTACGCTTCAGTTGAAAATTTAAGTAAATCTTTTGGGATACGTACCCTTTTTAAAAATATCTCTTTTTATGTGGAAGAAGGTGATAAAATTGCCTTTGTGGCCCGTAACGGCAGCGGTAAATCTACCTTATTAAAAATTATTGCCGGGCTCGATCATGCAGATGGGGGTACCGTGTGGGTACATAAAGATATTAAAGTGATAATGCTGCAGCAGGATACCCCTTTTGAAGAAAACAAAAGCATTTGGGATAATGTGCTGCGGATGGATAACCCTGTGGTAAAAGTGGTAAAAGCTTATGAGCAATGTTTAGAAGAAGATGCTGATAACATAGAAAAATTAACCGACCTGATGGCATTGGTAGATGAATTGAATGCCTGGAATTTTGAAAGCGAACTGAAACAAATTTTGGGCAAACTGAATTTGCATCATTTAAATGAGCCGGTAAAAAATTTAAGTGGCGGCCAGCGTAAAAGAGTGGCACTTGCACAATCGCTGATTGAAATGCAATTGCACGAAGGCAAATGTTTATTGATTTTAGATGAACCAACCAACCATTTGGATGTAAGTATGATTGAATGGCTGGAAGATTATTTGAGTGCGCAAAAAGTAACACTGCTTTTAGTAACCCACGACCGTTATTTTTTAGATACCGTTTGTAATGAGATATTAGAAATGGATGAAGAAAAAATATTTACTTACAAAGGCGATTACGATTATTTTTTAGAACAAAAAAGTATGCGGCAGGAAGTGCAGGCCAGCGAACTGCAGAAAGATAAAAATATTTTTAGAAAAGAATTAGAGTGGATGCGTAAGCAACCCAAAGCAAGAACCACAAAAAGTAAAAGCCGACAGGATGCTTTTGCAGTAGTGGAAGAAAGAGTGAGCCTGAAAAAAGAAGATACCGAAGTAAGCCTGCAGGTAAAGATGACGAGGTTGGGCGGAAAGATCTTAGAAATGAAAAAGATAAATAAAAGTTATGGCAATAAGGTTTTGATAAAAAACTTTGATTATACTTTTAAAAGAGGCGAACGTGTGGGCATTGTAGGAAAAAATGGCGTGGGCAAATCTACCTTTTTAAAAATTGCATTGCACCAGGAAAAACCCGACAGCGGAAAAATCAATCATGGTGATACGGTGGTATTTGGCAACTTTGACCAGGAAGGATTAAAATATAAAGAAGATAAACGTGCCATAGAATATGTAAAAGATTTTGCAGAATTTTTTCCACTGGCAGATGGCAGTAAAATATCTGCATCACAATTCATGGAAAAATTTGGCTTTAATGCAGAGCAGCAATACACGCCGCTGAGTAAATTAAGCGGTGGCGAAAAAAGACGTTTGCATTTACTGGCAGTTTTATTTTTAAACCCCAATTTTTTAATTTTAGATGAGCCTACCAACGATTTAGACCTGCAAACTTTACGCACACTGGAAGAATTTTTATTAGATTTTCCCGGTTGTATTTTAATTGTAAGCCACGACAGGTATTTTATGGACCGCATGGTGGATCATTTATTTGCTTTTGAAGGCGATGGTGTGATAAAAGATTTTCCCGGCAATTACAGCCAGTACCGTGAGGCATTGGCCAACGAAAAATTTACCGGTTACGAAGTGGTGGCAGAAAAAATACCCGTTGTTGAAGAAGCAGTTGTTAAGCAAAAAAATAACAACGAAATAAAAAAATTGTCTTTTAAAGAAAAGCATGAATTTGAAACTATAGAAAAAGAAATGCCTGCCCTGCAAAAAGAAAAAGAAACCATTGAAGAAAAAATGAACAGTGGTAATTTAAATTTTGAAGAGTTGCAAAAAGCTGCTGCAAGAGTGGGAGAAATTGTGGCGCTGCTGGATGAAAAAGAAATGCGCTGGCTGGAATTGAGTGAGCGGACGGCGTGAGGGTGAATTGTGAATGGTGAATGGTGAATAACACATTAATACTGGAACATTATTTACTCACTAATGACGATTCTCCATTGACCTTTCACCATTGACAATTCACCATTGCCCATTCACCCCTTTTTAGTAAATTTGGTAAAACACTTTGTATGAGCAAAGAAGAGCTTAAAAAAGAATTGCACCATCTTATTGATACTACCGATGATGAAGAGCTGCTGAACATCGTTAAGGAAGATATTGTTGCTTATCAAACCAAAGCCAATAAAAACTTTGATGATCTTTCAGATCTGTCGCCTGAAGACAGGGCCGAACTGGAAGAACTTGCTGCAGAAGATATTGATAAAGACACGATTTCATTTGAAGAATTAAAAAAAGAAATGAATAAATGGGTCTCCAAATTGTAGCTAAAAAAAGATTCCTTAACAGTTTTAAAAAGATTACTGCTTATTTAAAATCGGAATTTGGTAAAACGGCTGCTGAAGATTTTAATAAAATTGTACTCAATAAATTAGACCTGATTGTAGCTCAACCAAATATTGGAATTGTTACAGCAGTAAAAAATACCAAAAGTGTAATTGTTGGAAAAGGGCATCAGAATAAGATTTATTACAGGATTGAAAACAACAAACTTGTCATAATAAATCTAATAGATATAAGGAAAGATCCTAAAAAAAATCCTTTCAATAAAAATTCATGAACCAACGCTTTTACTCCCTTGATGTTTTTAGAGGCGCTACTGTAGCGCTGATGATATTGGTAAATAATCCGGGCACCTGGGCACATATGTTTCCTCCGCTCGATCATGCCAGCTGGCACGGCTGCACACCAACTGATTTAGTTTTTCCATTTTTTTTATTTGCAGTGGGCAATGCCATGGCTTTTGTAATGCCCAAATTAGAAGCCGCTGGCGAAAGTGCTTTTTGGCAAAAAGTTATTAAAAGAACCGTCATCATTTTTTGCATTGGTTTATTTTTAAACTGGTTCCCGTTTATAAAATATAACGATGCCGGTAATATTGTGGGCAAGCCTTTTGAAACCCTTCGCATTTTTGGCGTACTGCAGCGCATTGCACTCAGTTATTTTTTCGCCTCCATCATTGCGCATTATTTAAAAGTAAGAGGTGCATTTGTGGCCAGTGGTTTTATTTTATTGTTCTATTGGTTTTTGTGTGTAGCTGCAAATCCTTCCGATCCCTTCAGCATCACCGGTTGGTTTGGTACCAACATTGATAAAAATATTATTGGCGAAAAACACCTGTATCATGGCGAAGGCATTGCTTTTGATCCCGAAGGGCTGATGAATACTTTTGCTGCCATTGTACAAGTGGTGTTGGGATATTTAGTGGGCAATTACATTTTACAAAAAGGTAAAACACAAGAAATGCTGAACGGTTTATTTGTTGCCGGATGTGTTTTAGTGTTTGCCGGCTTTTGCTGGGATATGGTTTTTCCGATAAACAAAAAAATATG
>NZ_JANPCM010000005.1:0-6036 GCF_031430955.1 Ferruginibacter sp. | reverse complement strand
TTCAGTTGCAGGCAATTTATTCAACGGCAATGCCACGGTAAATTCGCTTCCCTTATTAGCACCTGTTGGCGGGCTCATCACTGTTATTTCCCCTTCCATTAAAATTACCAGCTCTTTAGTAAGTGCCAGGCCAATACCGGTGCCTTCGGTTTTTCTTGTATGGCTGTTATCTAATTGATAAAACCTGTCGAAGATATGCAGCAGCTGACTTTCCGGAATACCAATGCCGGTATCTTTTACTTTAATAATCAGTACTGCTGTATTGGTTTCATGCTGTACAATATTTTCACTAACACGTACATAGATATTTCCTTTTTCGGGTGTAAATTTTAATGCGTTAGATAATAAGTTGGCAACGATCTGCCTTATTTTTTCGGGATCGTACGCCATGTGCAAGGCATCCATTTCAGCTAAAAAATGTAATTGTTTTTTCTGGCTCTCGGCAAGCGAATGAAAAGACTCTACCACATAGCGGAGAAAATTAATTATATCGCCATTAACCAGCTGCAACTGCATTTTACCGGTTTCCAGTTTAGACAGGTCGAGCATTTCATTTACCAGGTTTAATAAACTTTGACCATTACGAATAATCATATCCACCCCATTTTGTAAATGTGCCGATGGATTGCTTTTAACCTGCTGCGCCATACCCAGTATAACGGTTAGCGGGGTACGAAATTCGTGGGTAATATTGGTGTAGAGTTGTGTTTTTACGGTATCCAGTTCTTTAACTCTTTTAGCTTCACGTTGTTCAAAATTTAATTGCGATTTTAATTTAGCCCGGTTTACGGTAAATTTAAAATAAGCCCTTATCACCAAAGCTAACAGTGATATATAAATACAATAGGCCCACCAACTGCGCCACCAGGGCGGCAATACAGTAATTTGTAATTCAGCAATTTTATCGCTCCATATACCCTGGCTGTTGCTGCCCTGCACTTTAAAAATATATTTACCCGATGGTAAGTGCAAATAAGTGGCGGTACGGCGGGTGCCACTTTCTACCCATTCTTTATCTACACCCACCAATTGATACCGGTATTTATTTTGAGCAGATGCAGTAAGATCAAGCGAAGAAAATTCCAGCGTAAGAATATCCTGCAGGTGTGTAAGTGATATACTCTTTGATTGCTCAATGGTATTTTTAAGCACTCCGGTATTATCTTCCGGAGAAACAGACTGGTTGTTAATGAGTATAGCTGTAATGAAAACATTGGGCATGAAACCAGGTATCAGTATTTCTTCAGGATTAAAAATATTTAACCCGTTAACTCCGCCAAAAGCAAGATGGCCATTGGGTAATTTAGCATACGACCCGGTGTTAAATTCATCATCCTGTAAACCGTTTGCTTTGGTAAAATTATGAAACAGCCATTTGCTACTGCTGTTATCTTTTACTTTAATGAGGCAAAAAATTCCCTTGTTAGTGCTGCCCCAAATATTGCCGGCACCATCAGGTAATATGCCATATACCACATCATCAGGCAAGCCATCTTTTGCGGTAAGGTGAAAAAAATCGCCGGTTGTTTTATCCAACCTGTTTAAACCGCCGCCTTTTGTTGCAATCCACAAATATTTTTCAGGGGTATAAGGATCATCTAAAAAGCAGGAAACATGATTGTAATTGAGCGAATTTCTGTTGCTGCTGTTATTATAAAACCATTTTACTTGGGGTGATGAATTTTGGGTGTTACCAAAAATAACTTTTACAAAACCTTCGGCATTACCCACCCAGCATACACCCTGTTTATCCTGGTATAAGGCAGTACAAATAGATTTAGGTGGTATTGATTTGGCATCCATGTTATTAATAGTAAAACTATCTATATTGCCTGTAACCGTATTGATACGGGTAAATTTACCACCAAGCCCCGCAAGCCATATATTGCCCTTAATGTCTTCAAGCATGGGTTGTTTTGCACCAAAGCTTTTATCATCGTTTATCTGCGGATATGATACCAGTTTGCCCGAAGAAGGATTGTATTTAAAATAACCTTTGTGATCACTCTTTAACCAGTAATCACCCGATTTGGATATGATGAAATTATCTACCCGGGTGAGAGCGGGAATACTTGCGAACGCATTTGTGTGTATTGTACCATTGATTAACCTGCTCCATCCATAAGCAAAATCTCCTAAAAAAATATCATTGTCTTTAGCAGGGATGATCCACTTTACACTATTGCCGGGAATGGGAACCCATTTTTTAAACTTGTTGCCAGTAGCAGTGTATTTTCTAAGCCCGTAACCTACCGACCCAGACCAGAGTACCCCGGACCGGTCGATGATGAATGGATAGCATACTCTTATTTTGGTTACAGGTAATGGCTCTTTCCAGTTTACTGTTTTGCCCGGCTCGTATTTATAAACACTATAAAAATATTCTTCCCTGTGGTGGTTTTCCCAAAGTTGTTCTTTGGGTTTAAAGATGATATTGCCGCATGGTGTTTTACCGGGGTTGAATAAAGGAAATATATTTTTTCCATCGGATAGGTAGAGATTGCTGTTTATTAATTTACTGCTATCCCCGATCAGGAAACCATCATTAAGCAGTACACCGTTGCTTAGTTTTATAAAGTTATTCTTTAACGGATCAAACCTGTACACAGCTCCATCCATACTTCCAATCCAGATGATTCCGTTTGTATCTTTTCCCATGCCGTAAACTGGTGCGTCATTGGGCAATGTAAGCCTGGTAACAACTGGTGCAGCATCTTTTGCAAAAAAAGCTTCACCCGGTTCTACAATATTTAATCCTGCAACATCTGTAGCTACCACTATTCTTCCATCGGGCATTTCTATTATCGATCGTATACCATTACCCGAAAGGCTGGCCGCATTTGAGTTACTGTGCATGATGCGGTAAAATTTACCACTCTGCTTATCGTAAATATTTAAGCCGGCGTTTTCGGTGCCCGCCCATATCCTGCCTTTACTGTCTTCAAACAGTTTTACAATGGTGTTACTGCTGAGCGAATGTGCATTGTAGGGATCGTTGGCGAAAATTTTAAAACCATAACCATCATAACGGTTGAGCCCGTTTTTGGTAGCTACCCATATAAAACCTTCCTTATCCTGCAAAATATCAAACACCATTCCCTGTGATAAACCCTGAGCGGTGGAAATAGATTCGTAACCGGGTGTGTTTTGTGCAGCTGCGCCTAACCCCAACCAAATAATGGCCAACGTACATATTGCTTTTAGATAGATAAGGGGTTTGTGCATTTACTTATAAAGATAATCGGAAAGGCATTTTTATTGCATAGATTAAAAAGAAAATAGCCACTGTTTTTATAAAATGACGAAATAATCCTGATGCTGCTCAATTTGTCCGGTAGTTTGGCGTGAATGTGCAGTAAGTTGACAGATTTGTCCTCACAGGTAATCGTACCTGAACAGACCTTTACAAGAGTTACTTTATCCCTCCCTTTAAAAAGCTGATCGTCCAGTATTTCTGCAAAACCATTACTGCTGTTTTATTTTATTATCCCCACAAAGAGAAAAGGGTTTTTAATAATTAACTCAACTTTTAATTACACAACCAAACAACTTGTATGAAAAAATTACTTTTGGTATTAACTGCTTTATTTTGCTTCTGTGCATCCTGGGCCCAGCAACCAGTTGCGGGCAAAGCTGTTGCTTTTGCAGTAAGCTCACCTGTTAGGGATTTTAGCATTGCCAAACCGGAGCCAGGTAAAACAACCAGTAGAACATTGATTGGTGAAAATGAACCCATTAATAAATCCAATGGAAAGATCATTAAGGAAATCGCACCGGGCATCGGTGGAAATACAGAGGGAGTGATTCAAAGCAGTACGGAAAATCTAACTAACCTGGTATCTGCGCCCATTACCAGTTTTGATTGTAATAGCAGCGCTGATAACCAAGCCGCATATGGAGTGGAGGCAGGGTTTATCCGCCAGACGATAACGGAGATGTTGGCCACAACCATTATGTTCAAACAACATCCTGCTGGCCGGGGTGATATTGAGCAACCGGCACCTTCAAGAACTTCTTCGTATTTGAATGGCCTTGCAGACCGCCTGATGCACTGTAGCCGTCAGTTTTTTATAGCTCATGTTTAAATTTATCCCTTCTGCATCGATTTTAAAAAATATATACGAACATTAAAGCAGAATTAAAAAAATATACTATAAAATAAGTCTTGGAAATTCTTATAAAAGAAAATATCTTGGGAATAGATTATCAAAACAACTTACTCCGACCCTTTTTTTCATCAATGATTTTTGATAATCTCCTCTCTCGAAATTAGCAAGTAAAGAAATTTATATCCTCATTGAATTAACTATAGCAACCTTGTATAGCCACGAGTTTATATTTTAATTCTTCATCAAACAAAACATTGTTATGAAAAAAGGTCAATCTCATTTGTTAGCTTGTAAAACTTTAATCAGTCCCAAAGTATTTAATAAAATACGCTATATCGCCTTTATAGCATTTCTTGTTTTAATGGCGCAAATTGGATTTGGACAAGATGATCCTGATAAGCCTGACTTTATAAAAAATAAAATAAGCGTTGAAGAATTCATGAAACTTCGTGCTGATGCTATAGGAATGCGAAGAGGTATCGAAAAAGACAAACCTTTTAACCCTGCTAATCGCTTAGCAGCAATCAAACAAATGCAGGAACAAAAGGATCGTCTCTCTTCAGGAAAGAATGCTCCGCAACTAAATACATTATTAACACCCTGGACCGAACTGGGGCCGAACCCAATTCCCAATGGGCAGGTTGTCAGCGGCCCTCAATTATCTGTTTCAGGACGGACGGTTTCAATTGCTGTTCATCCCACAAATCCCGATATTGTATATGTTGGCACAGCACAAGGAGGCCTTTACCGCACACTTGACGGCGGTACTACCTGGACACCGATGCTTGATAATGCCCTCAGTTTGGCAATTGGCACTGTTGCAATTGCCCCATCGCAACCCAATACGATATTTGTTGGCACTGGCGAATCAGCTTTTTCAGCAGACGCTTTTTTTGGTGTTGGGATTTATCGGATTGATAACGCCAACTCAGCAACGCCGACGATTACAGGACCTATTGGAGGTTCCTTTTTTACAGGACGGGCCATCAGCAAGATTGTAGTACATCCAACCAATCCAAATATCATTTTTGCTGCTTCAACTTCAGGTCTTGGCGGTATTGGAGGCAACCCAAATAATGTGCTGGCTAACCGGGGACTTTTCCGGTCAACAGATGCGTTAAGTGCTTCTCCAACTTTTACCCAATTAACCATAACCGGCATTGTAGCTCAAAATCGCAATATTGTTGACATAGTAATGGATCCTGGTAATCCTGACCTGGTACTTTGTACATTAGGTGATTCATTTAATGAAACGGTGGGCGGCGTATATAGATCAACCAACGCTTTAGCTGCCACTCCATCTTTCGTCCGCACATTTACAGCAGGTACAGGAACTACAGCCTCAAGGACCGAACTTGCTATTAACCGAAGTGGTGCCGGAGTGGTTACGGTATATGCAGCTTCTGGATTTAACGGTGGAACAGTTCAGCGTTCCATTGACGGTGGCGCAACCTGGACCCAGCAAATAGATAATAACTTTTGCGGTGCTCAATGTTTCTATAATATCGCTATTGACGTAGATCCATCTAATGCTGACCGTGTGTACCTGGGCGGCACAGGCACAACCACCACTTTTGGTATTTCTATCAACGGTGGCACTTCCTTTACCAATAGTCAAAGCGGGCTACATACGGATTCGCATGTGATAACCGTTGCGCCTTCGCTTCCATCCACCATATATTTCGGTTCGGACGGTGGAATTTATAAATCCACTGATGCCGGTGCCACCTGGACTTCGATGAACAACACGACATTTCGGGCTACCCAGTTCATGAGTCTTGCAGTGCATCCTATAGACCCAAATTTTACCATCGGGGGAACTCAGGACAATGGAACGAATTTTTATAAACCCGATGGAACCTGGACACGGGCCGATTTTGGTGATGGAGGTTATTCATTAATTGATCAGGGCGCTACGGATAATGTT
>NZ_JANPCM010000004.1:0-2303 GCF_031430955.1 Ferruginibacter sp. | reverse complement strand
CGGTTCCCTGTCGTAAGTAACGGGCTGCGATTCTTTAGGTTCTTTACCCGTGCCCTGCACCCATCCTAAAAAGCCGTTGGTATGAACACTTTCCTTTGCCATTGCATTCCATGCTTTAGTAACAATGGGTAAATATGTTTTAGCATCTAAAATTTTATTGTTAATACCCCAGGCCATACCATACACAAATAAACTGGTTCCCGTTAATTCTTTGCCACCAAAATTGGTGCTGTCGTGCAGGCTGGCATTCCAGTAACCATCGTTGCGCTGAATTTTTGCCAATGCCGTCATCATGTTTTTGTAATCACTTAAATATTCTGCCCGGTGCGTTTCATTTTTAGGAATAGTATTTAATATACGCACCAATGCCGCCACCACCCAGCCATTGCCACGGCTCCAGTAGCAATCTTCGCCATTGGGTTCTTTGTAGGGCGGATCAAAATCTTTATCCCGCCACCACAAACCTTCGGCGGCATTAAACAAACCTTTATCCCCGTGTTTGTATTTGGTGAAGGCATACATTTGATACATGCGGTTAAAATAATTCGTGTCTTTATAAATTACACCCAGCTTGGCAAACACAGGCATTGCCATTTGTATTGCATCTACCCAATGCCAGTCGTCAATTTTATCGCTTTGCATCATCAGATCAATAGATGCTTTAATGCTATCAATATGACTTTTGTTTTTATCAATCAAATACAGGTCGATATAAGTTTGGCCGCAGGCCTGGTTATCGCCGTTACGGGTTTTAATACCATCCCGTAAACTCCAGTTGTGTTTGGCACCCCAATCCACCGCATAATTGTAATACGCTTTTTGTTTATCTACACTGTACAATGCCATCAGGCCTTCGTAATACACAGCCCTTGTCCAAATATGGCTGGGCCAGGTACGGCTGCGGCTGGGCACAAAAATTGGCTTGCCGGCATCGGGCCATTTATCCATAAAATATTTATTGGCCAGGGTAATGGTTTGAAGGACTTGTTTTTTTGCGGCGAGTTTTTGTGCGGTGCTGGTTTGTACCAACAATAAACAAGCGTTGATTACCAGGAAGGCTTTAATGAATTTCATTTGTGCAAGTTAAGATGCTAATTATAATGCAGTTTAGTGCAATGTGGGGGGATGATTGTCATGTGGTGTGCTGCTTTGCAGGATATTTTTTGGTTACAGGCATTGGTTTTAAATGGCAGCATCGTTGCCACGCTCGGTTCAACGACATACCTTTAGGGAACTTTTATTTAACCGTAGATTTAAGCGAATGGCTGGTAAGTCACGAGCCAAGGGGGAGGAAAGAAGATTTAGAAACTAACTAGTTATAAGTTTGATTTATGTAAACTGAATACTCAAATTATGTCAAAAAGAAACCCAAGCGGCCGTATAATTAAAGAACTATTTGCAGATAGTAAAGGTATTTGTGCCGAATGTAATAAAGAATTATTTCCAGATGGAACTAATATTGCCGAGATATGCCATATAGAAGCATTTTCAAGCGCAGGAAGTAGATTTAATAAGACCTTAAAGATTGCAGGAAAAGAAAATGAATATAAAAACTTAATTGTTCTTTGCGCAAATTGCCATATAAAAATTGACACAAAAGGGAATGAAAAAAAATTTGACGTAAATTATCTTCAAACACTAAAAGAAAACCACAAAAAAAAGTCCTTAATAGACACTTCTGAAGAATTTAATGAAAAAGCAACAGAAGAAATTACAAACAAATTTGAACTATCTATTGAAAGTGAATTAGCAGAAATTAAGTACCTTTTGAAATCAATTATCGGTAATAATTGCTTTAAACTGTTAAAAGATGAATTTAAGAGAACGAACTCTTTTCGGGCATCATTTGAAAATATTAATTCATTCTTTTTTAGTATATCAGACAAAGAAACAATTGATACAATTAAAAGAGGAGTTGAATTAGAATTGCCTCAATCATATATTTTGGAAGGTCCGCCATCGTCAGGTAAGACTTCCCTTATTATTAAATTAGCATCTGAAATATCCACTTTTACAAGTGGTATAATTGAATATTACGTATTAAGTAGAATTAATCCGGTGCCGATATATGTTTATAACGAAAACAATTATATCATTTATATTTTCAATAATGGTTTAGTGTATGATTATAAAAAAATGAAACAGGTCCCCGAGGAATACGTTATTAGTGATAAAACCAATAACAGTAATAACAGTAAGAAAGAGAAAAAGCAAGAACAAGTAATTAATATTCGATTTAACTATTCAGTTATTCATCGATCCGCTCGGCCATACGGGAGTCACGACCGGCACCTTCATCCAGG
>NZ_JANPCM010000003.1:0-2191 GCF_031430955.1 Ferruginibacter sp. | reverse complement strand
AAAAACAGGCGGTACGAATTTAGAATGATGATTGCCCTTAGCCAGTTTTCCAGAAAAGGCAGATAAATAACCAATTTCATTTTCTTTCGTCTTCACGACTAATACGCCAAACATCTTACCGATTATATTTTCAGCATTGTTTTCTAAACCAAAATTATGAGCCCATTCATTTTGATCTTTCAAATGTGATTGAAGGTCATCAGCGGCCAGCAAACATAAAGGATGCGGTACATCAACCATTAAACTAAATTCAGATGGAATTGTATGATCAGCTAAAGAAAGATTGAATGGAATACTATTTGTCCGTTGGGTGATGCAGCAGCCTGGCCGGTTGCCGCAGCAATAAGACATTTTAGGGATGAATTTGAATGGCATGTGTTGAACCCGGATGAATGTTTGAAAAAGAATTATGGATTGGCTCATTATGCGGACCCTATTCATGTTGCTGTGCCTGCATAATAAAAATTTAGAAAGAACGAATTATTTATATGGCTGAAGAAACAAAACCTATACCACCATCAACATTTAAAGTTACCATCGACAACATCACTATTGATGTGGCGCCTGGTACAACGGTTTTAAATGCTGCCCGCCAAATTGGTGGCGATGTTACACCGCCTGCAATGTGCTACTACAGCAAGTTACAGGGCAGTGGTGGTAAATGCCGTACCTGTTTGGTAGAAGTGGCTGCAGGCTCCACTGCCGACCCAAGGCCAATGCCAAAGTTAGTGGCCAGCTGCCGCACCAATGTAATGGATGGCATGATTGTAAAAAATATTACCAGCGATAAAGTAAAAGATGCAAGAGCAGGCGTGGTGGAATTTTTATTAATTAATCATCCGCTTGATTGTCCCATTTGCGACCAGGCCGGCGAATGTCATTTGCAGGACTTAGGTTACGACCATGGTAAAGAAGGCACCCGTTACGAATTTAAAAGAAGGACTTTTGATAAAGAAGATATTGGCCCGTACATTCAATTGCACATGACAAGGTGCATACTTTGTTACCGTTGCACTTATGTTGCCGATCAACTAACGGACAACCGTGTACATGGAATTTTAGACCGTGGTGATCATGCAGAAATATCTACTTATATTTCCAAAGCGATTGAAAATGATTTTAGTGGTAACATGATCGATGTATGTCCCGTAGGTGCATTAACTGATAAAACATTCCGTTTTAAAAACAGGGTATGGTTTACAAAACCTGTAGATGCACACCGCAACTGCGATAATCCAAAATGCTGCGGCAAAGCAACTTTATGGCTGCGTGGCGATGAAGTGTACAGGGTAACTGCACGTAAAGATGAGTGGGGCGAAGTACAGAGTTATGATGGAAAGCCCGGATGGATATGCAACACCTGCCGCTTTGATAAAAAGAAAACCAACGATTGGGTTATTGAAGGCCCAACAGTTATCAGCAGACATTCGGTAATTGGGCAAGGCCATTATGTAGGTATGGTAATGCCAAACGAAACCATACAAAAAGTTATGGGTGGCCGTGAGCCCAAGCTTTTAATGAACATACATAATGTAAGTGAGGTAAATAATCCTTCGGTACATTTAAGTAAGATAGATGGCCCTGCACACATGCAGGATTTTGCAAAATCGGCAGAGCATGTAAATGGTGAGGGAGAAAGTACCCAATGGGGATTAATAAAAGAATAAAAATATTTTAATAAAGGATTATGCTTTTAGCAATTGACTGGCCTTTTATAACAGAGAAATTAGTTTTGATACTCATTGTGGTAATGGCATCACTTGGCATTGCTATGTACACCACTTTTGCAGAACGTAAAGTGGCGGCTATTTTGCAGGACAGGAGAGGCCCCAACCGTGCCGGTCCGTTTGGCTTACTGCAGCCCTTAGCCGATGGTTTAAAATTATTTTTTAAAGAAGAAATCATCCCAAATTTTTCTTCTAAATTTTTATTTATTCTTGGGCCTTCAATGGCAATGCTTACTGCAATTATGACCAGTGCCGTAATTCCATGGGGTGATAAAGTACATTTTTTCGGCAGGGATATTTCTTTACAAATTGCTAATGTTGATGTTGGTATCCTGTATGTTTTTGGGGTATTAAGTTTAGGCGTATATGGTATAATGATTGGCAGCTGGGCAAGTAATAATAAATTTTCTTTAATGGGAGGTTTAAGGGCTGCCTCTCAAATCATCAGTTACGAATTGGCCATG
>NZ_JANPCM010000002.1:0-6427 GCF_031430955.1 Ferruginibacter sp. | reverse complement strand
GGGCCTTTCTGCGCAAACCATTAATACTGATGCTTCAGGTAATATGGTTATAACCAAAGTAGAAAAAGATGCAGTTTACCGCAA
This sequence comes from Ferruginibacter sp., assembly GCF_031430955.1. Taxonomy (GTDB): domain Bacteria; phylum Bacteroidota; class Bacteroidia; order Chitinophagales; family Chitinophagaceae; genus Ferruginibacter. Next base: position 6,343 of record NZ_JANPCM010000002.1, on the reverse strand, counting down.
AAAAATTAATAACAGATTTTCTGAATTGATTTTTACATTTCCTGACGTGAAGCCGGGCAGTATCATAGAATATAAATATAAAGATGATGCAGATTATTTTTATGCGTTAAGAAACTGGTATTTTCAAAAATCAATACCCGTTATTTACAGCCGGTATATACTTGATTTTCCAAGAGAATTAGTGATATCTGCTATATCCAAGGGCGGGCTTACGGTTAATCGGGTTGAAAAAGATAAAGCAGACCGCAATATTAAAACATTTACAATGCTTAATGTGCCAGCATTAAAGGATGAGCCTTATATCAGTTGCGATGAGGATTACCTGCAGCAGGTTACTCCCATGTTTATTGCATTAGATTTTCCGGGGGAACCACGCCGCAGCCTTTTGAGTACATGGCCGGGAATAATTAAAGAATTGATGGAAGACGAAGATTTTGGAACACAACTTAAAAAAAATATACCCCGAACAAGTGATTTAGATGCATTACTTAAAGATATTAACGACCCTTATAAAAAAATGGTTATCATACACGATTATGTAAGAAAGAATATGAAGTGGGACGATATGTACAGCATTTGGGCATCAGATGGCGTTAAATCTGCCTGGAAAGATAAGAAGGGAACGGCGGGAGAGATCAACCTTATTTTAGTAAACCTTTTAAAAGATGCTGACTTAAATGCATACCCGGTTTTGGTAAGTACAAGAGATAACGGCAGGGTAAATACCAGCATGGCCGGGTACAATCAATTTAATAAAGTGCTGGCTTATGTTGTGATAGATAAGCAAAATTATGTGCTTGATGCAACTGACAAATATACCCCTGCTAAACTTATACCTTACGAAGTAGCAAGTTCTGAGGGATTGGTAATTGAAAAATTTGATACTTATAAATGGGGATGGAAAACGTTATGGAATGAAAAACAACTTTTTAAGAACACAACTATTTTGGATGCCATAATTGATGATAAAGGAAATATGAGTGGTGCAGCTTTAATAACATCTGCAGATTACAGCAGGTTTATAAGGATGGCTAAATTAAAAGAAGGGAAAGATAAATTTACAGAAGCATGGCTGAACCAAAATAAAGAAGATATAAAAATTGACAGCCTTACATTTACTAATGAAGGCACCGACTCTTTACCACTTGTACAACAACTTAAATTTGAAAAGAAAATAAGTTCTTCAGGCGATTATAATTATTTCTCTGTTAATCTTTTTTCGGGGCTGGATAAAAATCCTTTTATTGCCGATGAACGTTTTTCGGATATATTTTTTGGTGCCAACCAGCATTATACTATAGCAGGCAATTTTCAAATTCCTGAAAATTGCCAGTTTGAGCCTTTACCCAAAAATATAAAATTGATGATGCCGGATACAAGTATCGTTTTCTTACGAACTGCTGTTGTTAATGAAAACATACTGAGTATAAGATACGTTATTGAATTTAAACAACCCTTCTATTCGTACCAGGATTATGATTACTTTAAAGAATTTTATAAAAAATTATTTGATTTATTAAATGAACAGTTTGTTTTTAAAAAGAAGTAACCTTTAGTAAGTGTTTGTTTATATGAAAAGAAAATCATTTTCCATAATATTTTTTTTTATTTCGGCGGTTGCGCTTGCACAAAAAGAAATTCCTGCATTTGGTAAAGTGGATAAGGCCGACCTGGAAATGAAAGATTGCGATTTTGACAAAGGTGCCGAAGCTGTAAAATTAATTGACTGGGGAAATACCTATTACGACAGGGGTACCACAGGCAGATCGTTATTTAAAACCATTTTTCAAAGGCGCACCCGAATTAAAATTTTAAAAGAAAAAGGTTTATCTCTCGCCAATGTAAGTATCCCTTATTACAGTTATAATAACGATGAAAAGATAGTTACCCTTAGTGCTTACATTTATAATATTGATGCGGTGGGCAAAATTAAAACGACCAACATTAAAAAAAGTTCCTTCTACCCCAAAAAAATTAATGCTGAATATTCCGAAATGATTATTGCTTTTCCAGAAGTAAAAGTTGGCAGCATTATAGAATATAAATACACCATGGAAAGAGAAACTATGGGGCAGTTGAAAGATTGGTTTTTTCAGGAACGAATACCAGTCCGCTACAGCGAATATCAATTTACTGTCCCTCAAATTTTTCGGTTCTCGGTACAGCCTTCGGTAATTGATAAAATAGAAGAAAGCAAAGAAGTAACAGACGAAATACTTTCTGCCGGTAATGGAACAATAAAAACTAAATCGCTAAAGAACAATTATATCATGCGTAACCTGCCGGGCATTAAAGATGAACCTTTTATGGGTGCGGCTAAAGATTACATGCAGCGGTTACAATTTCAGCTTAAGCAGATAGATTATGGCGATGGGGATATTACTGACTTACGGTTTAAATGGAGCGATGTAATTAATGAATTAAAAGAAGATGAAAATTTTGGGATACAGTTAGAAAAAAATATTTTAAGTACAGAAACCTTTATTGCCACAGCAAATAAAATTGCCAATGCCGAAACCAGGATGTTGTTTATATACAATCAAATTCGTAAAACAATAAATTGTAACGGTAAAGACGATATATACACTGATAACGGTATTGTAAAAACATGGGAAATAAAAAATGGTAATACAGCAGATATTAATTTATTGTTTATAAAACTATTAAATGATGCCGGGGTAAAAGCAGTACCAATATTATTCAGCACACGTGAACATGGTTTAGCAACCCCTTATTATCCTTTCCTTAATCAATTTAATACGGTAATGGCTTATATTGCTTTTAATGGAAAATATTTTGTGCTGGATGCCACAGATAAAATTTCATACTACAAATTAATACCTGCTAAAATTGTTAATACAAAGGGCTTTATACTGAAGAGTGAAGAAGGTGAATGGAAAGACATAACTGATGGGAATTATAAATACAAAGTGTTAACTGCTGTACACGGCGTTATAGATACTGCGGGGGTAATAAAAGGGGATTGTTTAATAAAAAGCAGTGAATATGCCCGAAATGAACGCTCCGAAAACTGGTTGAAAAATAAGGAAGAATTTAAAGAAGAATATTTTACCAGGCCTTATCCTTTTTTAAAGATTGATAACATTACAGTAAATAATGCCTACACAGATTCTTTACCGTTTGAACAGAAAGTAAACTTTACAATGCCCTTAAATAACTCGGGCAATTATAAATATTTTACTGTAAATCTTTTTTCCGACCTGGATAAAAACCCGTTTGTAGCTGACGACCGAATTGCTGATATTGATTTTGGTTTTCAGCAGCAGTACAATATTTATGGTAATTTTTTTATTCCGCAAAATTATACATTTGATGCACTGCCCGAAAATATTTCGATGATAATGCCTGATACCAGTATTGTTTTTAGCCGTTCCATTCAGGCTGAAGAAAATATCCTGAATGTGCGAATATCTGTTGAGTTTAAAAAATCATTTTACCCAGCCTCCAATTATCCGGTGTTTAAAGAATTTTATAAAAAATTATTCGATAAATTAAATGAACCCATTTTAATTAAAAAGAAAGCAACCCTATGACAAAGTTTTATTTTACCCTGGCATTTATTTTTACAGTTATAACATTGTTTGCACAAACGGGAAATTATGATGTTGCTACTATAACAGAAGCTATGAAGAAGAATGCTTACTCTGTAAAAAGAGAAGAGCGTATTGAGTTTGAAGTAAAGGCAATTGACAAAGCTTATTACAAAGTGCATAAAGTAATAACCGTTTTAAATGAAGCAGGAAAAGATGAATTCTTATTTTATGAATTTTCAGATAAATTCCATTCTCTCGAGGAGGTGTCCATTCAAATTTTTGACAGCAAAGGGAAGTCTGTTAAAAAATATTCCAAATCAGATTTAACCAAACAGGCTACCGGTGAAGGTTTGGTACCTGATGGAAAAGTTTATTACATTAACACGCCTGTAGCCGAATACCCTGCAACGATAAAAATTGATTATGAATTAAAATTTAATGGCACCTTAGATTATCCAGATTTTAATGTTCAACTGCCGGAGCAGTCAGTAGAAAATGCTGTTTTTATTGCAAAAATCCCTGCTGAGCTTGATCTTAGATTTAAACCAAAAAATACTGCACTTAACCCTGTAATTACTTCAGATGATAAGTACAAAATTTATACCTGGACGGTAAATAATTTACCGGCTTTGGAATATGAAGAAGGAAGTGTAAAGGGCAGCAGCCGTTTTCCAAAAATTTTAATATCTCCAAATAAATTTGAGCTGGACGGTTATGCCGGCGATATGACCAGCTGGCAAAATTTTGGAAAATGGTATGCTTCATTAATAAAAGATGCCGGTAATATGCCGGAAGAAAGAAAATTATTTTTTAAAAATATGGTGAAGGACATTGCAGATGATAAAGAAAAAATTAAACTAATATACACCTATTTGCAAAATAATTTCAGGTATGTAAGTATTCAATTGGGTATTGGCGGATTTAAACCATTTGATGCTGACTTTGTAGATAAAAAAAAATATGGCGATTGTAAGGCATTAAGCAATTATATGCAGGCTTGTTTAACTGCTGTTGGTTTAAAAAGTTACCAGGCACTTATAAATGCTTCTTATAACCAGGCACCTGTTGATCCTGATTTTCCGCACAATGGTTTTAACCATGATATTTTATGTGTGCTTGCGGGCAAAGATTCTGTTTGGCTGGAATGTACCAGCACTACAACTGATTTTGGCGTACTTGGTAATTTTACAGAAAATAAAAATGCGTTATTAATAACGGAAGATGGCGGTAAATTAGTAGCCACACCAAAAAGTAAAGCATCCGAAAACCGCTTTGGCTGTAATTCTTTAGTAACGCTGAAAGAAGATGGTTCCGGTACAGCAACAGCACAACTAACCAGCACAGGCGAATACCGGCAGGATTTTTTAAATTATATTTTTGACCAGAAAAAAGATGATCAAAAAAAGTATTTAGTAAACTATATCGGATTTTTACAACCCGACGAGTTTGAAATAAATTATGATAAGGCAAACAGGATTGCGCCGGTAAAACTGCAATTGGATATTGAAAAAATCCCTGAGTTCACCGCAGGCAACAAACAATTTTTAAACCCACGTATTTATAAAATATGGCGTTCTGTTTTACCCAAAGCAGAAAACCGTACACAGGATTTTTATTTTGAACATCCGTTTATTAAAACTGATACCACCATTTATAAATTGCCTGAAGGATTTAGTTTAGAAACTTTACCAAAAACTAAAGACATAAAATTTGAATACGGAAGTTTTAAAAGTAATTATGTGTACGATGAAAATAAAAAAACTATAACAACCACTGCCCGGCTGGAACTGACAGAATATAAAATTCCTGCTGCTAAATTTTTAGATACAAAAAAATTCTTTAACGAAGTAATGGCAGAATACACCGAAAAAATTGTAGTAAAGAAATTATAAAATACCATACAGGCTTCCACCCTTTTCAAATAACCTGTCAATCTTTTTTTCTGTTGCTGCATCTTTTTCAACAGGTGGTGCATGATGTGGTTTTATCCTTGCATCAACAACCAACGGGCCATTGCAACCCCAGTGTTTATTTATGGTAAAACTGTTAATGCCATACATATCATGCGATGGATTGCAGCGGGTAAATGTTACCCATAAAAAATTATTTAAAGTATCGCTTATAAATGTTGCGTCATCTGCAATAACAATTATCGCAATGCCACTAAGTTGATCATTGAATTTTGAACATTGATCATTGAGTATTTGCATTTCATTTAAGGCAGTTGTATAATCGCTGAACTTTTTTGTTTGTAATGCAACAACACCCGGCAATACCAGCTTTGCATTTTCAAAGCCATCTAAATTATTTAAACAATCAGGAACTGTTGTTGCAAGCTCTCTTATTTTTTCTCCATAAGCAGCCAAAACTACTTTACTGCCACTGTTTAATCCGGTGCCGGAATAATCTAAAGTATCAATAGTTGTGTTGGTGTAAAAATGAATATCTCTCGTTAAATTAATCCGCTCTAAAAAAAAGTTGAAATAGTTTTCAATATTATTTGCCGATAATTTATTGGTATTGCCGGCAGTTATAAATAAAAATTTTGCCAGGCTTAATTGCCCCGTGCCTAAAATATGATTGGCAATGGTTAAAATTTCTGCCGGTTGTTTTGTTGGCGTATAAGGTGTGTAACGTTCGCTGCCTATGGCAAGCAATAACGGATGCACACCAGCCGCATCCACAGCATGTACTTCTTTTAAACCCGGTATTTCTGTTTGCACAGCGCTGCCTGTTATTTCGTGTATCAGTTGCCCAAAGCTGGTATCTTCCTGTGGCGGACGGCCAAC
>NZ_JANPCM010000001.1:0-8990 GCF_031430955.1 Ferruginibacter sp. | reverse complement strand
GGTTTCGTCTCAAACCCTCTTACCATTCCTGCAAAATTATTCCATCCTGCAAGTATCACCTGTATAATATGTACTAAAAAGAAAAGGCAAAATAAAATGGTTAAAATAAAATGTTCTGCCCTTGCCCATTCGTAACCACCTAATGCGGTACACAACCAATATAATTGTACTGGTTTATAAATAGCAAGTCCGGTTAATAAAGAACCAAGCCCCATAAAAATTACGCCGGTATAAGCAATACGTTGTGCAGCATTATATTTTTTTTGCGGCGGCAATCCTTTTTTTATATGCAGGTCGTGCAGTAAAACTAACCAGGCTTCTCTTAAAGATTTTTTATTCGGAAAAATGAGTTTATATTCTTTAGAAAATAATAAATACAGTATATACAGTAAACCATTTATGGCAAACAGCCACATAAAAACAAAATGCAAATTCATTCCTTCGGCCAGGCGAAAAGGAATGTTCAATGCTTTATTAAAAGAATCAGGAAAAAATTTTAAAATTGTTTTATCACCCCAGCCTAAACGGTACACATCATTGGCCCAGTAAATTAACATGCCGCTCCAAATCATTACACCCAGCACCGGAAAATTTATCCAGTGAAACCACCGTATAGCCAGCGGATGTTTTTGTATAATTTTTTTCTCCCCCATCACTATTTTGTTGTAAATTTTAAATAGCAATTTTAAGTTACGCAGTTAAATCAAAACCTCAAATTAAAAACAATGATTATTTTTTTTCTGTAAATGTTAAACTTGCCGAATTCATACAATACCTCAAACCAGTTGGTTTCGGCCCATCTTCAAAAACATGACCTAAATGTGCGCCACACCTGCTGCAGTTTACTTCGGTGCGTTGCATACCGTAGCTGTTATCGGTAACATCTTCTACATTAGCTTTTGCAATGGGTTGCCAAAAACTTGGCCAGCCGGTGCCGCTTTCAAATTTTGTGGCGGAGCTAAACAATTCCTGATCGCAGCAAACGCATTTGTAAATGCCTGTTTTATGATTATCCCAGTATTTGCCGGTGTAAGCAGCTTCTGTTCCTTTTTTACGTGTTACCTGGTATTGCTCGGCAGTTAACTGTTTGCGCCACTCAGCATCCGTTTTTTTTACGGCATAAGTTTTTGTTTGGGCAGATGAACAGCCTGACACAATTATAAATGCTGCCAAAAGTATATTTTTCATAAATTTTATTTGAAATAGATACGCAAGATGAACAATTTTAGTTTTAACAGCGCCAAACTTTTAACAAACTTTCGTGTTAACAAATTTAAACTATAAATTTATAAAGAAATAACCTTTTACACCAATGGGAATATTAAATCAGATTGCAGAGTACCTGTATTTAAAAAAGAAAGACCCCAATGCGCCACGTACGCAATGGATGAAATATATGCATGGCATTAACCGGCTTTCTATTTTACTTTTTTTACTGGCCATGATAATACTGGCAATAAAATTACTGCGTTGAAGATGTAAGGAAATTGTAAATACTTTTAGCCGCATTGGCAGAAGCATGCCCACCCTGGCTTAATAAATTTTTTAATGCAGCGTAATCATTTTTAAGCTGTTCCTGTTTTTCTTTACTGTTTAATAATGTTTCCAATTCTTTTTTAAGATTTTCTACTGTAAGATCGTCCTGTATTAATTCCTTCACCACTTCTTTATCCATTATTAAATTTACTAAGCCAATATATTTTATTTTAACCAGGCGCTTTGCAATTTGGTAAGATATAGAACTGCCTTTGTAACAAATTACTTCGGGCACTGCAAATAAAGCGGTTTCTAAAGTGGCGGTACCACTGGTTACCAATGCCGCTTTTGATTGTGCTAATAATTCATACGTTTTATTTACAACGGTTGATACATTATTGTAAGGCGCTAATAATTCGGTGTAAAAATTTTCATCAAGGCCGGGTGCTTTTGCAACAACGAATTGATAGCTGGGAAAATATTTTGCTACTTCCAGCATGATGGGTAGTTTTTTTAAAATTTCCTGCTGGCGGCTACCGGGTAAAAGTGCAACAATGCCGGAGTTAGGAATTTGTAATTGGGAATTAGGGGAAGTTGTAGCAGTATTTTGATCCGGTAATTCCAAATTCCTAATTCCAAATTCCTCAATTACTTCCACCAGCGGGTGCCCCACATATTCCACTTCGTAATGCCATTTTTTATAAAAATCTTTTTCAAAAGGTAAGATAACAAGCATTTTATCTACGCTTTCTTTTATACCTTTTACCCTGTTCTCTTTCCATGCCCAAACCTGCGGCGAAATATAATAAATGATTTTTATGCCCTGCCGCTTTGCCCATTTTGCAATACGTAAATTAAAGCCGGGGTAATCAATCAGTACCAGTACATCAGGTTTATTTTTAAGAATATCTTTTTTGCAAAAATCGATATTGCGAAAAATTGTACGCAGATTTTTTATCACTTCTATAAAACCCATAAAAGCCAGATCCCTGTAATGCTTTACCAATGTAGCCCCGGCGGCTTCCATTTTATCGCCGCCCCAGCAACGGATGACTGCAGCAGCATCCAGTTTACGCAACTCTTTAATAAGATTGCTGCCATGTAAATCGCCACTTGCCTCACCTGCTATAATATAATACTGCATAAATAATAGTTACCGGTGCAATTTACTGCATTGTTTATTTAAATATACTTTGTTTAAAAAGATTTCGGACTCACCGGCTATTACATGCAGCTGCGTTTAAACTACTGCCTTTATTAAAGCAGCAATTATTTTATCTTGAGCCAAAACTATTAAAAAAAGGTAGTTTTGGCTCAAGATATTTATATAATCTTAAGCCAAAACCGTAAAAAAAATGTACTTTTGGCTTAAGATAATTTAAAGTAATGGAAGTAAATATTATAGGCAGAGAGGAAGAAAAGCTTTTGCTGGACAGTATTATAGCCAATAAAAAAGCAGATTTAGCAGCCGTGTATGGCCGCCGCAGAATAGGTAAAACTTACCTTATCCGCACCTATTTAAAAAAACATATTGCACTGGAGTATTCGGGTATTCATAACGTAGAAACTGCTGTGCAGTTAGGCGGCTACTGCAGGGCAGTAGCCCAACAATTGAATAATAATATTGCCCTTCCCGAAGTAACCGATTGGTTTGCTGCATTTGATTTAACAGCCCGGTTGCTGCAAAAAAAAATGCGCCGCAAAAAAGTAGTTTTATTTTTAGATGAGTTTCCGTGGATGCAAACACCCAAATCAAATTTTTTGGCTGCCTTTGAACAATTTTGGAACACCTGGGCCAGTAAACAAAATAACCTTGCTGTTATTCTCTGCGGCTCTGCCGCCAGCTGGATGATACAAAATGTAGTACGCAATAAAGGCGGCCTGCACAACCGCATTACACAAAAAATTGCATTGCAGCCCTTTACTTTACATGAAACAGAATTGTTTTTAAAAAGCAAGAATGTACAATTAAACCGTTATCAAATTACACAATTGTATATGGCATTTGGTGGGGTGCCGCATTATTTAGAGCAGGCAGCACCCGGCTTAAGTGCTGCACAAATTATTGATAAAACCTGCTTTACTAAAAATGGTTTTTTGTACAACGAGTTTACCGATTTATACAAAGCTTTATTCGACAGTGCCGACAGGCATTTTAAAGTAATAAGGGCATTGGCTGCAAAACCTATGGGGCTTAGCCGCAACGAAATTATTAAAGTATGCAAATTGCAAAGTGGCGGCAGCACTACAGCCTTGCTGGAAGAATTGGCGGCATCGGGTTTTATTACACCTTATATACCTGTTGGTAAAAAAAGTAAAGACAGTATTTATAAATTAACTGACGAGTACTCTTTATTTTATTTAAAATTTATGGAAGCCAACCGCAGCGGCAGTAAAGGTACATGGGTACGCCTTAGCGATACACCCACCTGGAAAAGCTGGAGTGGCCTTGCTTTTGAAAGTATATGCATGAAACATATACCTGCAATAAAAAAGGTTTTGGGTATTACAGGCATTTACAGCGAAACCGCCATTTGGAAAAGCCGTGGCAACAGCAGCAAAGGTGCCGCACAAATAGATTTAGTAATCAGCAGGCGGGATAACTGTATTAACCTTTGCGAAATAAAATTTTATGAAAACCAGTTTACCATTGATAAAAAATATGCTGCTTCGCTGCAGCAAAAAAAATATATTTTTCAGCAGGAAACCAAAACCCGTAAACATCTTTTTATTACCCTCATCAGCAGTGTGGGTTTGCAGGCTAACGAACACAGTATTGGATTGATTGACCAGCAAATTACCTTAGATAATTTGTTTGTTCCTTTGCAAAAAGAAGAATAACATCCTGAGCCAAAACCCTGTTTTTTTATGAGTTTTGGCTCAGGATTTTTTTGCTGCAAAATTAACAGTTGATACTGATTATTTGAAAATATTACGCTTTCACTGCTTCAATAATTACACTTTCCATTGTTACCATTTTGCCATTTAACTCAAAATCGGGATCCTGTTTTTCTATGGCCTGTGCAATAGTAAAACCATTTTGTGCAAGCAGTTGCGTTGCATCCTGTTTACTAAACATATTAAAACCGTATTTTGTAAATGGATAATTTATCATTTGCCGCTTTGGCCGCAGGGTAATAATAAATTTTCCTTTAGGTTGCAACACTCTTTTTATTTCATCAAGAATTTTAATGCTGTCATCCCAAAAATAAATAGTGTTGATGGTAAATATTTTATTGAAACTTCCATCAGCAAAGGGAAGCGTAATGCCGTTAGTTAAAACAAATTTTGCCTGCCCGTTTTTTATCCAGGCTTCATTTATTCTTTCCGCCTCTGCAATCATTACTTCCGAAAAATCGGTACCGGTGTATTGTATGCTGTTATGTTGCTGCAAAATTTTGTTTACAAAAAAACCATTGCCCATTCCAATTTCTAAAACGTTATCGCCTGCTGCTGCATTTACTATAGCCAGTGTATCTAAGTGGATGTGTACATTGCCACGGTTCATCCATTCGCCGGTTTTTATTCCTTCTTCGCCGGTGGGCTGGCGGAGTTGAGCGGCAAGTTGCTGAAGGGATTGTTCATCCATGGGTAGATAAATTTAGTTGTATGAATAGCTTAAAGACAATCTACGCTGCAATAAAAGTTCAGTAAAGATTTTCTGTACAAGAGTGTCTCGCCTTAGGCCAGACCACCGCAGCCAAATAGAATTAATAAAGCCCGGCTCAAAAAATGAAAAACATCATCTTCTTCATTTCCTCCGCCGCGGCGGAGATAGGGGCTTTATTTCTCAAACACCTCAATCGTGGCATTAATTCCTCTTTCGGTAATGGCATCGCATTGCGGTTTTAATATTTCGTAGCTGCCTTCTTTTACGGCGTATTTGCCTTTGGTGTGGATGATCATGCTGCATTGTTCGGCCTGCTCTTCGGTATGGCCGCAAACTTCCATCAGGGTTTCTATCACCCATTCAAAAGTATTTACTTCATCGTTCCATACAATTAGCGAACTGGTTTCGTCGGATGTGGTTAATACATCGGTGTACTCCCAGTTTTTTATTTCGGTATGTGTTTGTACTGCAGCCATGCTAACACAAAAATAATATCATTTTTGTATAAAACAGCGCAATGCAACATTTAAGGCACAATAATTGTCTGGATATGCAGTTACATTACTGTACAAAAAAAATTACCAAATACCATGCTGCGGCTCACCAGGCGAAAAAAAGAAGGCACCGAACCACCTGCAAAAAAGCAGGCCGTGGTATTGCCTTTGCATACTGCCAACCGCAGTTTAGATTTTTTGGTGGAGCTGATTAAAAAAATACGCCCCGATAACCCCCGTAAAATTGCAGAAGCCGAATTAAGATTTAAAGCCGTAATGTACCAGATAGGGCAGGAGCGTACGTCCTTATTTTCTTTACGCAAAGCATTGCTGAGCCAGTTTGTAAAAACAAACATTGTAACCGCACTTACCGAAAGTGGTATTGTTAGCAGCCGTGGTTTTGTGCAGGAACTGCTGGGTAAACTAAAACATAAAATATTACCGGCGCTGCAAAGCCCCGATAATTTTTTGTACGTTATCAATAAAATTTTTTATAAAAAAAGCGATCATATTTGGGTGGAAGGTATGGACCCTGAGTTGTGGAAACAGTTTTTTGAAATGCTGGGCATACAAATTAATCTTACCGAGCCGGCACTGATAAAACAATTACAGCAATCGCTGCAGTTATTAAGTTACCGCATTACAACGCTGGGTTTAGAAAAAGAAATGACCCACCGTTACGAAAATATTGATGATGCTATTTATCCTTTTTTAGAACAGAACCGTTTGGTGAACGATTATTTAAAAATTTACCAGGCTGGCGGCAACGGAGAGTCGCAGCGGATATTGCTGGGTAATATTACCGAGGCATTGCACAACTGCAACCAGAGCATTCAGTGGATAAGGGACCAGCGTAAAACTTATGGCACCAGCCTTGCACAAACTTATATACTTACCCGGTTGCAGCAGCAAATTAACCGCCTGTTTATAATTATTGATGTGCTGGACAGTGATAACGCATTGAACACCGAACGGTTTGCCGATTATTTTAAAACCGTAGTGCATAACGAGAACAAAAAAAATTCTATAAAAGAATTTTTAAGTGAAAACACGGGGTATTTAGCGTACCAAATTGCAGAGCATGGCGGCCGAACCGGCGAAAGATATATCACCACCACCCGAAAAGAATTTTGGAAAATGTTTTGGAGTGCTGCAGGCGGCGGCATAATTATTTCTTTTATAGGCATAATAAAAAACCTGCTGGGCAAAATGAAGCTGGCTCCTTTTTGGCAGGGCTTTTTGTACAGTACCAATTATTCGCTGGGGTTTATTTTAATACAGGATACCAACAGTACACTGGCTACTAAACAGCCGGCATACACGGCAAACAATGTAGCCAGCTCTTTTGATGTAGAAAAAATTGGCGAACAACCCGACTTACGCAACCTTGCCATAACTGTTGCAAGGGTAAGCCGTACACAACTGGCATCTTTTGCAGGTAATTTAATGGTAGTTTTTCCGCTAACTTATTTACTGGCTTTTTTATTTTTTGAAATTACAGGAACAAAAATTGCCGAAGGCGCAACGGCACATAAATTACTGGTAGATCAGCAGCCCTTTCACAGCCTGGCATTATTGTATGCCTGCTTTACCGGATTTTTTTTATTTGCCAGCGGTTTAATTGCCGGCTATGTAGAAAATTATGTGGTGTACGGCAAAGTTGGCGACCGGCTCCGCAGCCTGTCTTCTTTTAAAAATACTTTTAGCGAAAAGCGACGTTATAAAATTATTCATTACATCGAAAATAATTTGGGCGCACTGATAGGTAATATTTCTCTCGGTTTCTTTTTGGGCATGGCAGGTTTTTTTGGAAAAATATTTGGCTTACCTTTCGATATCCGTCATATTACTATTTCGGCAGCCAATACTGCCATTGGTTTTTTTGGTATGAACAATATTATCAGCACCAAAGAATTGTGGTACACCCTTGCCGGTGTGTTTAGCATTGGCTTTTTAAATTTTGCAGTAAGCTTTAGCCTGGCATTTTTTGTGGCCGTAAAAAGCCGGGGTATCCATTTAAAAAATTACCCCGAGTTTATTGGTATTATGTGGCGCTACTTTAAAAAATATCCACGTGATTTTATAAAAGCACCTGCGGTGCGTACGGCAAATCAATTAAAATAATTTTTTGAGCCGGGCAGCATTTCTTTTTTCAACTTCATTGGTCTGGCCTAAGGCAAGACACTCTTGTACAACATAACTTTATTGGGCTTTTATCCAAGCGGGAATGCGGTTTAAATAATTTTATACTTTTAAAATCTGTCTTATACCAATTAGACATTGAATCTATCCGATTAAAAAAATGTCAGGTTGAGCTTGTCGAAACCGGTGCAATGTCAACCCGCCTTCGACATCCGCCTGTGGCGGAGACAGTATGATTTCAATGTATAATTGGTATTAATTAAGCTAAACAGAATACAGTTTGGCTAAAGCCATTTTATTTTATTTGCATTACCACGCCTTTAAAGGCGTGGTAAGGTAAATTGATGTTGGCGGCTTTAGCCAAATAAAAAATAAATAACTTAAACAGCTTTTTAATTGGTAGTATTTTTATTGCTGCCCCTGAACAAACTAATAAATAACCAAAACAATGGCCAAATAATTAGTAACGTAATTGACTGACATAATAATATCATAAGGCCGGGTGTTCTTTCCGTAAATAAAATTAACGATGGAAATAGTACAGCCGGGTAGAATACATAATATAATATGCCATCGCTTACTAGATTATTCGTTGACCAATAACTGTAAACTGTTGCAAGAACTACATAAACTAAAGCAATATAGAATGCCAGTTTTTTATTCGATAACTTTCTTTTTATCACTTGCCGATTAGTTGGTTAATAATCTCCGCCTTGTTTCTTGTCTCACGAAACATACGCTGCAATCTTCGCTTCCGTTAGATTGTATGCTATTTAGCAATCAAATAAACACACTGTAATTATTTGAAATTGGGTTCATAAATTTGTATTGCACTGACATTTTCAGGCCAGGTACCGAAGCGAATGGTTCGTGAGACACAAACCAAGGCTGGGCAATACCAATATTAGCCACAGTAGCTTTCGACTATTGTCTTTGCTTCATCTTTAAGTTTCTCAAACGACTTTTTAAATTCGTCACACTTTTCAGTTAGCAAAGGATTTGATTTATAAACTAAGCCTGCTCTTTTTCCAAGAAAAGTAAATCTATCTTTCATGTCCCAAAATAAATCCCAATCACAACCCTTAACTTTTGGAAAAGCTGCTTGCAAAAATGCAAATTCATTTGTCTTGAATGTGTCTCTAACAACGCCAATTTTTTGTAGTTTTTTAAGATGCAATAAAGGTAGGAACGCTGGATATTCTGTTTTGTTGATTATAAAGCCTAATGAAAAAACTTCAAGATTTGGAAGTCCTTTTACAAATTCAAAA